>CAINLJ010000029.1 GCA_903850335.1 uncultured Bacteroidia bacterium
AATCCGGTGTTCGGAGTCCGGGCGAGCGTCATCCGTCTTCCATTTGCATATACCTCTCTGATTTCAGATTTATTAGTACTTGCAGACCACTTACCGTTATCCCCCTTTTTCCAGCCTTTTATCTGTTCACCTCCCGAGATTACCGGGTATTCTCCGGGATATGCGGCGTATGTAACGAAACAATCCTTTAATTCATGATATTCAAAAGCTCCCGTCGGCAGATCTGTTTCAACTCTTTCGCCTCCATCATCCGGAGAAAAGACAAGACTTTTATCAAGTTGATAAATCCCTTGTCTGATTAAAACGAGGATATCACGACCCACGCCAAATTGATGCGATGTGCCAATAAACCGTTTATCATTGGCCTTATTTTTAATATGATAGACTTCGAACTTCAATTTTTGGACCGCCAGTCTGGCCCGTTCAATGGTTTCAAAAGGGCCATCTGTCTTCCTACTATTTGGTTCAGCAAGCCTGCCTGACCAGTTGTCATTTCCCAAAGGAGACACATAAAAATCAGCGTTATTACTTGTCAGACAAAACTCTGTCTTTTCAACTCCTCTAACAAAACGACCCTGTCCATAAACTTGCAGATAAAAGCCGGAAAGAATAAGAAGAAGGGTCGGGATACAAAAAACTTTTGCAGAAATAACGCTTGTTTTCATTGTTAGCTTTTAAATTGGAAAGCGTTCATGTGCTCCTCCCATTACGCCATGCATGTTTACTGAAATAAATGCCAGGACTAAAATGGTAAGTATTACGATTCCAAATCCAAGTAACCATTTATTAGTATTGAACTCTTTATGAGGATTTGTTAGGAAAGGGGTCAATTGTTTACCGGTCAGCCACAGGATAATAAAAAAATTAATCCAGTAGAGCTGATGATTCAGAGGAAATCTGCCGGCAAACACTCCTGATACTATATAACTTACCGATATATATGCAGCCAGATAAATAATAAAAAGGTGAGTTATGTCCTTTCTTTCGAAATTTATACTTGATTTCCAATACTTTAAATAGCCTATCACTGCAACGATAAACATAATTATTGTACCGGTAACAGTACTTAGGAAAGCAGTTGTCTCTGGATTGACCTTGTCGTTCAAACGTTCCATTAAAGTATGATAACCCATTGAATCGATCAGATTTATAAAAGGAATAAAGACAAAAACAAATATCATTCCCACCTTTGATTCCCATCGTTCTGAAGCAGGTGTTTCATCAGGCCAGGCAGAGCTGAACACTCCGTAAGCCAATCCGGTACCACCGAAGAAACCAATACTGTATTCCATAACATTCCACATATTAAACTGAATCTCCATTACGGTTCCCAGGGTCTGAAGAAAATTTCCAAATGCGAATCCAAAACCTGCTCCCAGGGAGGAATAAAGGGCTACACGAACAGGAGCCCTGAAGTTATTCCTGACCATATACCATAGCAATGCAAGACCAGCCCCAAAACATACTGACCACATCTCCTCGCGAGGAGGAGTCATGAGCCATTCCAGCTGAACAATCAGCAGGTAATAACCAATTACACCACCGGCTACCATTTCAGCAAACAGAGACCCCCAGTTAACTTTTTTCTCCTTTGAACTATCCAGAGTCAATCCAATCATTCCACCACCCAATATCCCATAGATGCTGCCAATTACAAAAAGCATAAGTAATCCGTAAAAGGCATTTGGAAAACTTGTGCTTCGTCCATAGCCAACTACCTGTCCATAGCTTATCATACCACTCGCTCCCCAGCCAATTGCAGACGCGAGTGTAATTGTAAATATTTTTGAATACCAGTCTTTTCGCCTTGACACAAGTATGAGGGAAAGGGCAAATATTGCTCCTGCCCAGGACGCTCCCTGTTCATGTCCAAACTGTCCGCGAATTGCCCATGCAGTACCGCTGGCCATTGCCACGATTAAAATGCTGATTAGCTGTTTTTTCATATTCCTATTTAAGTTTATTAGTCAATAATTGCAACTCTCTCTTGTCGGTTGAACCCCCTAAAATCATAAAATAATCCCTGCTTAATCACAACGTGACTTTCTGATTTAATATCACCGGATGAACTTCCTGCCATTAATTTAAATACTCCAGGTTCAACGATAAACGCTTTTTTACCTATATCGTAAAACGCAAGGTCTTTTACCGGAAAGGTCAGTTCTACAATCCTGCTTTCATTTGGTTCGAGCGTTATCCTCTCAAAACTGACGAGCTGTTTCTCTGGCCTCAAAACACCCGATTTTACCTGGTGCGCATAAAGTTGTACGACCTCATCCCCTTTACGTTTTCCGTTGTTCTTTATTCTGATTCTTGCAGTAATAATTCCATTTTCATTGGATTTACGATTAATTACCTCCAACTTTCCATAGCTAAAACGTGTGTAGCTAAGTCCATATCCAAAGGGATAAAGTACTTCAATAATCTTTGAATTATCCTTAACATGATTGCAATACATATAAGTTCTTCCTTTCCGGATATCATAATCGCTGAAGGAAGGAAAGTTTTCAACTGACTTATAAAACGTCAGTGGTAGCCTTCCCGCCGGGTTGTAATCACCAAAAATTACCTCAGCAAGAGCATTACCAGCTTCTTCACCATTATACCAGGTTTCGAAAATTGCCGGAACATTGGATTGTAACCAATTAACAGACATTGCACTACCATTCTGTAACACAACAATTGTCCTGGGATTGGCTTTAAAAACTGCTTTTACAAGGTCCTCCTGATCTCCGGGAAGATTCAGGTCTGAACGATCAACACCCTCTTTTTCAACACTCTCATCCGTTCCTAAACAAACAATAGCCACATCTGCCTTACGTGCTGCCTCAACTGCCGGCTTGAACTTGTCAGGATTTTGGGGAGCTCCCCAAAGTTTAATCGATGCCGTATGCCATTGCTGGATATAATCGATGCGAAGTTCATACTGTTTACCGGCTACTACCTCAATTTTAACGGCATCAGATGACTGGTTTCTGTTGTTTGTGCGGTCTAAAATCTTGGTGCCATCGATATAAAGTCTTATTGCATCATCAAATTCACCTCCTATAAAATACGATCCTGACACCGGTGCGATGAAGTGACCTGTCCATCTGATGGAATAATAGGTAGAAGGCATACCGGAGAAAGGAGATCTCTTCCCCCATTTAAAATCTATCACTGAATCAGTCCTTACCAATACTGGCTCGCCTTTAAATTCAGTGTTATTAAAATACTCACCCTTCAAACCATGGTCACCCGGTTTTCCATTGTCAGGAATCAATTGCCCGGAGGGTATTACCGGCAAGGTAATTTTAATGTCGGTACCCATCACATAATGAACTTTTGAACTGTCAATCTTATTTTTTATTCCGTCGAGTGGTGAAACTGCTTTAGAATATCCTCCGGTATAGCCTCCTAACTGACACTTAGCAGCATTTGGGCCAATAACTGCTATGGAATTGATTTTATTTTTATCCAAAGGCAATAGATTATCCGGGTTTTTTAGCATTACAATTGCCTCTAGAGCAGATTGTCTGGCTATTTCACGATTGATATTCCCATCAACAACCGAAAGGGGAATTTTTGTGTAAGGAACCATCTCAGGCGGATCATACAATCCCAAACGAAACCTTGAAACCAAAGCCCGATGAACTGCAGAATCTATTGTGGACAGAGGAACAAGTCCCTTTTTCACCACATCTGCAAGTGCAACCTTAAAACAATCGCCGCATTCCAGATCCATTCCAGCATTTAATGACTGAGCAATTGCCTCCTCAATATTTGCAGAGTATTTGTGACCTTCGTATAAATCTTTTATAGCTGCACAATCCGACACTACAGTCCCATCAAACCCCCATTCTCCCCGAAGGATATCCGTAAGAAGTTTCTTATTTGCGACACTGGGAACACCATTAACACGGTTATAGGATGCCATTATCTGTTCAGCCTTGCCTTCCCGAACCAGTACTTCGTAGGGCTTCAGATAATATTCGCGAAGTAATTGTTCATCGGTATCAGATGAACCGTTATGCCTGCACCACTCCTCATTATTCAGGGCAAAATGTTTAGGTGCGGCAATTGCCTTTAAATACCGGGGATTATCTCCTTGTATTCCTTTCACGAAGGCAAGGCTAAGGCGGGCAGTCAAATAAGGGTCTTCACCATAACATTCTTCTGTTCTTCCCCATCTTGGGTCACGTGCCATCTCAACAACAGGTGCCCAGAAAGTAAGGGTCGATTTATTAAGTCCTGCATGGAATCTAGGCCTTGCTTCGTCTGACATTGCATTACCTATCTTCCAAACAATATTTTTGTCCCAGGTTGCAGCCTGTGCAATTGCGACCGGAAATATTGTGGCAAAATCGTTTGCCCTTGCGATGATACAATGTCCTGCCTCACCTCCCCATTGGTAACCCGGAATTCCAAAGCGCTTAAGGTCTGCCGGGATCCTGGTGATTAACTGAGATAGTTTCTCTTCGAGAGTCATCCGTGACATCAGGTCATCAACACGTTGTTTAAATGACTTCGTATAATCAAGGTATAAAGGCTTTTCTTCTGTATTTTGTGCAAACAATATGAACGAACTGCTGATTAAGAGTAAAAGCAAAAAAACCTTTTTAAACCTAGGAACAGCACTTTTATTTAGTCTCCACTCTGAGAGCAGATTCCCTTTGCAACTTTTCATAATTAATTTAACTAGCTATTTTTAGTCTAATTTGCAGGAGAGTAATGGTATGATTCACCCCAGACAAGCACCACAACCGGATATCTCGATTTCTTTAATTCTGCATAGTTAAGCTCAAGATATTTATCATCACCCCAAAAGGGCAGTCTGTCCCAAACGGTATGACCAAGCTCAATTTCATGACCAGGTATGACCACAACAGGATTAAAGCCTTTCACGATTCTGAGAATATCCGTAGTCCATGCATTAGGAATAAGAATATCTACCTTGTGATTCTCCGAAACTTTGTCAATCCATTTAAAGTCCATCATAAAGTCACCCTCATTAATCTGGTCTCCAGTGTGTACAATAGTAATTCCTTCGGGAGTTTTAACGAGTGAAACATTGTTTTCGGCTGACTTCAATTGATGTCCCGGATAATTAATTAGCTCCAAAATACGGTTTTTTGAAAGAGTAATATTCTGTTTCTTTTCTGCTATCCGTTCAGGGTGAATGATATGGGTAAATATTGGTTCGTTTTTCCATACCTGATCAGGAGCGATTACTGGTTTACCATATTGCAGAAAGTTCTCTGCAACAACCCTGTCAGCATGATCGATATGTTTGTGACTTATGATCAAAATATCACATTGTCTTACAATCCGATCAGTTTCCTCAGCGGATAATGTAAAATCAGGTGAGCCTGATGTCTCTCCTCTTGCCAGGTCGAAAGCAAGTGTAACAGACTTAGTACGGACAATAAATCCCATGTTATAGACTTTCCATATCGTGGCGCCATTTTCTATTTTGGTTGTTTCCAACTCTTTAATCAGACTGTCTGTGCCAGTATGAAAGAAGACCTGAACAGGCTTTCTGTATGCTGCGTAATGGTCATGAAAAACTGCATCCATCAATAGCTTAGCCATCCCTCTTTCCGGATTTTCGGGAATCGCAGGTTTATATTTGATTAGAATTGAACGAATTGTATCAAGAAATACTTTTGCCTGCCGATCAAGATAATCATTATCCTTCTGACTAAGCTGAGGATCGGGCTTGCCTCCACCCTCCAGCTTGTCGTATGCCTGGGCCTTCAAAGTACAGATCGTAAAATGACTAAAAATAAATAATACAGCTATAATGCGAACTATATTTTTCATTTTAATATTTGATAGGATTTTATTTAACACTCAGATCTTCCATAGCAAAATTGGGGTACAGCACATCATGGACAACTTCAACAACCTGATTTTCAGGCAAATTGAATGAGCCTTTAAGCTTAATATCTTTTGATGAAGCACCTATTCGTACCTGGTAATCCCCCTTGTCAGCGACCCACGCACTACTTCCGCTTTGGAAAGAGGCAAGTGAGCGCTTATTTAATTCGAAGGAGATTGCCTGGCTCTCACCCGGCTTGAGCAGATTTGTTTTCGCAAAGCCCTTTAGTTCCTGAGCAGGTTTCTCAATTCCTGAACCAGGGGCAGAAAGATATAATTCCACAACTTCCTTTCCGGGAACCGATCCTGTGTTTTTTACCTGAAGTGTTACATTTATCAGGTCAGAGAAAACTTTTGAACTAAGTTTCAGGTCGGAATAATCGAAGGTTGTATAGGATAATCCGTATCCAAATTCATAGGAAACAGGAACATGAAAGGAATCGTAGTACCTGTAACCAACGTAGATTCCTTCCCTGTAAAATGAATTGACGGGATTGTCGGCGGGCTCACCAGGAAAAGTCTTTGCTGATGGAACATCCTCTGCGTTAATAAAAAAAGTATCAGGCAGCTTTCCGGACGGGTTAACATCACCTTTTAAAACATCTGCGATTGCATATCCACCTTCCTGTCCCGGTTGCCATGCTAAAAGAATTGCGTCAGGCAGGTTTTTCCAGCTTTCCGTCTCACAAACGCCTCCGGTATTTAAAATCACAACGACTTTTTTTCCTTTTTGGTGATAGGCTTCACAGACATTTCGGACAAGTGAAAGTTCTGTTTCGGTTGTTGGGAGGTATCCGTTATCGTAACCCTCGCCACCGCTTCGACCCAATGTAATCAGCGCAATATCCGAATTATCTGCTTGTTTTTTAATTTGTTCCCTGGTTATTACCATCTCATCATGAAAAGGAATCAATCTTTTCTTAAAATGTGCGGGAGCTTTACCATCCTTAACACCATTGTTTGCAAGCATAACAGGATTGTTAAAATAATCGGGTACGAGGTTTTGCTCGATAATATTTGTATTAAAACCCGTATAAGAGTCCTCTAGTTCCTTTGTTACTTTGTATCCCGCTGCCTTAAGTCCCTCATTGACAGAAATTGCATATTTGTTGCTTCGTATTCCACCGCTTCCCGTGCCCGCTTCGATGAGGTAATAGGAGATCTTTCCAAAAACAGCCACAGTCTTAACTTCTTTAAAAGGAAGTGTGTTCTTCTCATTCTTCAGAAGCACTAAACCTTCGCCAGCTGCTTCTCTGGCAATTTTCGCATGTGAAACAAGATCAGGTTTCATTGAAGGAACATAACCTTTGGCACGTGGTGAATTTAGTTTAAGCTCCATGTTATAAACAAGGTTTTTATTAAGAGTCTCTTCATCCAGCGTTTTATCCTTTAATGCCCGGGTTAGTTCTTTAACTTCATCCTTACTGCCACCCATCAGCATATTATTCCCGGCCCTGACTTTAGCTACGGCACTCCCGTAACCATCAAAATCTGTCATGAAAACTCCTTTAAAGCCCCACTCCTTACGAACTATATCGTTAAGCAAATCGTGATTTTCAGCAGTATAATAGCCGTTTAGCTTATTGTAAGAAGTCATGATTGCCTTGGGCTGCCCCTCCCTGACGGCAATTTCAAATCCGCGCAGATATATTTCGCGTAATGCCCTCTGACTCACTACCGCGTTATAGGTCCTTCTGTTTGTCTCCTGATTATTTGCCAAAAAGTGTTTTAACGTTGCTGCCACTCCATTTGATTGCACTCCCCTTACCATGGCACCGGCCAACTTACCGGATAACATTGGATCCTCAGAATAATATTCAAAATTACGCCCACATTTTGGATTGCGGTGCAGGTTAAGTGCTGGCATAAGAACCACATCATAGTCGTATTCCAAAACTTCATTTCCAAAGGCCCTGCCGATTTTTTCAATCAAATCAAGATTCCAGGTTGCTGCCAGACATGTTGAAGTCGGGAAGGCTGTCGAATAGGAATATTCATTCGAACCTGCCGGGTGAGGATCCCTGTTGACACCGGATGGGCCATCCGTTAGCGCAGACGATGGAATAGCCAATCTGGGAATGACCATTTTAGCATTTTGATTTGCTATTATAATTCCGGTTCCCTGTTCCGTTGTCTTTGATTCAACCGCCGGTAAAAACTTACCATCTCCCACAGACATTCCTATTTTTTCGTCAGACGTCATTGCGGCTATAACATTTTCTATTTTGTTTTTACCTAATTGGGGCAAGCTGTTATTTACACACCCATGAATAAGGATCAGGGATACAAACAGAGTCATAATCTCAATGGCAAGTCTCTTAATTCGCATATAGTTCATATTTATTTAGTGATTATTTTTGAATTACATTCCAGCCATCAACATTAAGTTGCGCCGCACCAGTGCCCTTGTCGATTTTATTAAAGCGAACACTAACTTCCTTTTCTTCACCCGGAAACAGAGAAAAATAGTTATCTCCCCAATATACGGGGGATATCTCGTCATTATTTTCCTCTTTTTTAAATGAAAGATGAACCATGAAGGCGAGGCTCTTCCCTAAATTTTTGACCCTTACAACTCCCTTCATTTCAGTACTATCCTGCTGATTTGTGAAAGATTTTTCAATTTCCACCTTAGGAAGTTTTTCAAGATCTTTAAAGTCTGCGACAGATTTTGGTTTTGCTACGAATAATTCCCAATCAAAGCCGAGCGGACTCTTCAGATCCTGCCTGGAACCCTGGATATCTTTAACAGTTGAGAGCCAATAGAAATTCTCTGTAATCATCTTGCCTGAAGAATCTTCCATTTTTAACCTCAGGAAAAATGTCTTGCTTAACCCTGAAGGAAATTCAATTTTAAAAGCTTCTGTTTTTCCGTCGGGTCCAACATTCACAATGGCTGATTTTGAAAGTTTTTCGCGTAAGTCAAAGTTGAATACCTTTGCCGTAACCTTAAGATCTTTAAAATCATTATACATACTATTGACTACGTATATTGAATTGTCATCGTAGGAATACTGGACATGCAATGGTTCGCATGCTTTCTTTGCACCATAATACGCACCTCCGACATTCAAGAACCAGTCGACATATTGCCAGCTATAAACAGCAGGCCAGGCCGCATCATATTTCCAGGTTGTGATTCCTAGCGCTTCGTATTTATTTCGGGCATAGGCTTCAAACATTCCACGTGCACTTTCGTAGTTCATGGCCATTCCTTTAGTGCAAAAATCAACGATTCCGGATGCTTTACCATATCTGTTTTCCATAGCCTCGAGGCCAGCAGTAAAATAGTCGGTTCCCTGAAGAACGGTATGAAATGAAAACGTTTCATTGTGAATTGGCCATAAGGCCTTTTCAGGCAGCATCTTTCGCATACTTTCATAGGGTGCGAACACACCACCAATGCCTCCGGATTGAGCAAATCCCCATGCCCCATCAACCTTATGAGTGTAATAATGCGATGGATTCGCGTAAGACCAAAGTTCAAGAGTACCAGTTCGTGTTCCGCCTGTTTTAAACCTGTCCTCGATATGGAAGGCTCCTGAATGTGGCTGATAGGTTCTTTGAGGTGTATATTTGGCGACCAGCTCACGATAATTTTTATCCAGATTTTCTGTTGGGAATGTTTCATCATGTCCTAAAAAGTGAATCAGGCTGGGATGATTTCTGATTCTCAGCAACATATCCTCAATAATATTAATTGCGAGGTTTTCGTCAGGCAGGTTACGTCCAAAAAACTGCTGAATGACCAATATGCCATTTTCATCACAGAGATTATAGAAATCCTCGGTCTCGCGAATTGAGAACCCTTCGGATCTCAGCGCATTTAATCCAGCTTCCCTGGCATATTCGACAAGTCCGGTATAACGGTGCTTGGATAACCGCAAAAGCATGTCACTTGTCATCCATGCACCCCCGCGTATGAGTATATTTTTCCCGTTTACCTTATAGCCACGCCACCCATCTTTATTAATATAGGTTGAAACCTCACGGATACCAAATCTCACCTTCTCCTCTGCAGAAAGGTTACCCTTTGTGATAAAAGAAAGTTTCAGCTGGTATAGTTCCTGTTTACCTGTATTATGAGGCCACCAGACCCTCGGATTCTTTATGTTAAGCTGTTGAAATTCTGCAGGAGCAAATTCAATTACTCTCGATTGATTTGGTTCCAGAACAATCTCTTTTTCGAACAGGACATTCTCAATTACCCCTTTAAGTGTTCCGGATACTTTCTGGTCGCTTTTATTTATCAATCGGGCAGAAACTGTCAGGTGTGCATTGTCCAATGAAGGAAGGTCGAGATGAGTTACGATATAGGGATTTCGTATCGAAACCGGACCGTCAGCAGTGATAAATACATCCTGCCACACACCCATATTCAGATCGGGAGGTTGGGGATTATGGTCATCCCAGCCAGTTGTTGCCTCCACCTGTTTCGTATAATATTTAACATCTGCTATTCTTCCCGGACCATAAACCTGAATAGCAATTGTATTTTCTGATCCCGGTTTACCCCATTTGTTCATATCGAGTTCAAACCTTCTGAACATCCCTACGATGGCGGATGTATCTGCAATCATTTGACCATTAAGCCAAACATTAGCCTTTAGGTTTATTCCGTTCAAATGTAAGGTCATATACTGACCCTTCCACTCAGCAGGTAACTTAAACTTTGTGCGGTACCACCACGAAGGCCGGAACGGACTATCCTTAGGCATCGAAAGCCAGCTCCCTGTTCTGTAGCCTGGAATATTCTTCAGATTGTCACCATAAAATGGATCAGGATATACCTTGTTTTCTACAAGATTAGCTAAAACAGTCGTGGGTACTGTTGCGGGAAACCATTTTACAGGTTGAAAATCATTAAGTGAGATCTTACTTCCATCTTCATTAATTGCCGACGAAGACTGGATTTCCCAATTGTCTTTGAGCTGCAGAACCGATGGGCCCGGTTTGCTGCAGCCTGTTGAACCCAGGAAAAGTAAAACAATCAGGCAGTGGAACAAAAAAAAATTGGATTTCATATCAAGGGCATTTAGTAGTTTTTTCCTCGTGGTAGAGGTGGAAGTCAGTTAGACTAAGCTTTTCGGATTAAGCTAAAAAATAAATGGCAAAGGTGCCAGTACAATTAAACAAAGGTCACAAGGTTCAATAAAAGAATTATTTAACCTTGTATCCCTTATATTTTCTTTCCGTCGATATTGTATAAGATGCCTCCTATACGCTCTCCCGGATAAATTTTGAAATTTTTATCCCAAATTTACTACTTCGCCTGTCGTCGATGATTTGTAGGCTGCATCAACAATGTCAAGGATTATTTGTCCTTCAGTTAATCCTGGCACCGGAGTCTTGCGTGAGCGTATACAATCGGCAAAATGTTCCATTTGACGTGTGTACATTGACTGATCGCAATGTTCTGTTTTTACCGGAAGTTTGGGATCAAATTTACCAGGTATGTTTCCGGTCTTATATTTGAGATAAGTGGGAAACACGTTTGCATAACCTTTAGTTCCATAAATACCGGTCGCTGCTTCAGGACCGTCCATATGAGGCTGCCACCAGCCGCTTTCGATGATTGATTCAGTGCCGTTGTCCCAGGAAATCATTATTATTCCTGAATCATCAACATCATAATCACCATAAAATGTCCCAATTTTAGCGTAAACTTTCGTAGGTTTAGGATCACCGAGTATGTAACGTGCAGTATCAATTGCATGAACGCCCATATCAGCCAGTGCACCTCCTCCGGCGAGTTCTTTCTGAGAAAACCAACCTGCAGGTCCCCAGTTTTCGTGTATCCCGTAACCTTTGGTTTTTACGATTTTCCCAAGCTGACCGGAGTCTACCGTATCTTTAACAAATTGTACATCGTTATCAAATCGCCACATATGTCCTGTCATCACAAGCTGATTCCCTGCGTCTGCAGCAGCCTTGATTGTTAGACCTTCTTCAGCACTCATTGCCATTGGCTTTTCGAGGAAAACATCTTTTCCGTTATTTAGAAATTCTACGGCAAATGGGGCATGGAATTTATTTGGAGTTCCAATGACAACTGCATCGATATCATCTCGGTGATAAAGTGTAGTAACGTCAGTTGTAGCCTCTTTTATGTTGTATTTATCCGCAAATGCCTGAGCAGCTTCAATCGGCAGACCTACCACAACGGCAATTTCAACGCCAGGCAGAGACTGTAGTCCCCGCGCATGAAAATTAGAAATATAACCGGCTCCAATAAGTGCAACTTTTATTGTTTTCATATTAAAGGCTTTCAGCGTTGTCGTAGATCTTTTGGATTGCAGCTGCAACGAGTTCCATATCGGCTTTTGTTCCCATCAAAATCTTATGATGGATGCATGCAGAACCCTCAAAATGTATTTTATCACAAACCGGAAGGTCAAATCTTGCCGGGTCGATGGCAGCCCAGTATTCGTCATTCAATTTATGGCGTGCTGGTTTTGTTAATGGTACATAAAGTGAGCAATTATTCAGTGGAGTATAGCTTGCAGCAACTTCGATGCCAATTTCGGCTGTTAATGCTGCCCTGAATTTGGCAACAGGAAGACCTTTAAAGTCAGCCTGATTATACCTGAAAGAGAAATTGAAATAGGCTTCTTTTGTTTCGCGGGCATCTCTTCTCATCGGTATGATGCCAGGAATTGCCTTAATCAGCGAGTTCAGATAGATGCCGTTCTCATCTCTTACCTGGTTTTGGCCAGGGAGTCTTTTTAATCCTTCGATCAGAATGGCTGCCTGAAATTCTGTAATCCTGAAATTCCCGGACTGGCAGAAATTACCCGCATCAAAATAAACACCTTCTCCTTTATCTGCTTTTACTGAAGTCTCGGGCTCAGGCCTTCTGCCACAGTTACGCAATGCATCGAGTCTTTCGTAAAGTTCGAAGTTATTTGTTGTAACGGTTCCACCTTCACCGGCAGTAAGATGTTTTGATAACTGGTAGCTAAAACTTCCAATATCTCCTATGCTTCCGGCTTTTTTCCCATTCCATTCTCCTCCATGCTTATGGGCACAATCCTCAATTACAAATAGGTTGTGCTCCTTTGCGATTCTCATTACTTCGTCCATATCGGCAAAACTTCCATATAAATGGACCGGGATAATAGCTTTGGTGCGCGGAGTGATTGCTTTTTCAATCTCCTTAGGATCAATACACCAGGTATCCTCGCAGACATCAACCAAAATTGGAGTAGCATTTACATCTACAATTGTAGCTGCGGTTGCCTGCCAGGTCAGACCAGGTAAGATAACCTCATCGCCTACTCCTATGCCACAAGCTTCAAGAGCCATTTGCAAAGTAACTGTACCATTGGCAGCCGAAATAGCGTATTTTGTTCCTGTAAATTCTGCAAATCTTTTATTAAATTCAGTTTCCTTTGGACCATTATAAGACCAGACTCCGCTATTTAAAACCTCAATTAAAGCATTTTCCTCATTTTTATCCCAAACTGGCCATTTGGGCCATGGGTTTGTCTTTGTATCACGAACCGGAGCTCCTCCTAAAATTGCTAATGTTGTCATAAACTATTAATTAAATTGTTAATTATTAAATTTCGAATTGATTATATCCATTATTAATACTGCCAATTGCAAATAACTGATCTGGTTAAGATATTTCGCTTTTAAAACTGATAGTTTTATTTTTGACTAAAGGATTTGCCCAGAAACTCAGGCTGAGGATGTAACTAAGGGTAATAAATACAAATGACATTCCGATCCGTAATCCGAAAGCATCACCCAGAACACCAACGATTAATGGAACTACCGCTCCCCCGATGATCCCGGAACAGAGGATTCCTGAAAATGCTCCATGATTGTTTTTCAAGGAGTTAAGAGCCAATGAGAACACAACCGACCACATCACGGAAGCAAAGAATCCAACTCCGATAAATGCATAATAGGCTGTCATTCCACTTCCGGTTGTTAATGCAGTAGCAAGACTTATCATTGCGCCAACTGTAAATATACGCAGAACTAATTTACTGTCAATCAACTTTAATAAACCAAGACCCAGGAAACATCCCAGGGTAAGTAACCCCCAAAACCATGAAATTGCTGTGGCACCTTCAACTTCGGGATTCATACCATGATAATCTGATAGAAACTTTGAAATCCAACTGGCTACACCTTGTTCTGTACCTACATAGGCAAAGATTCCAAAGAAAAAGAGAACAACATATTTGTTTTTCAGCAACTCTTTTACTGTTTCGAAACTACCGACTTTTTCTTCTTCATTCAATTCAACCTTGGGGAATTTGGAGAATAAAATTATTACTGTCATTGCAATTGCAACAATAGCAAATATCCAGTAAATAGAAACCCACTTAAGATTTGGAGGGACAAGGCTGTCAAGCGTTGACAGCAAAAAATTTGATTTATTTCCGGCTGTGAGATTGGTTACCAGGTAAGAATAGAGCAGAGGACTTAAGAATGAGGCACCACCAAAGAATAACTGGGCCAAAACTGACGTAAAAGCGAAATGTTCCTCCCCTCCCGAAACCCTAAGCAGCGGATTAATAGCTACCTGTAAAATGGCCATGCCCATTCCAATAAGAAACAGAGACACAAGGTAAACTCCGAAAGTGGGGAAGAATGAAAACAGGAAAGCTCCAATTATTGCCAGCATGAATGCTCCTGTAATAACTTTCTTTTCTTTGTAGCGTTCGGTAAGTATACCCGCTGGAATGGACATCACACCATAAGCAATAAAAAAAGAAAAATTAAGTAAACCTGCCATTCCCTTACTCACACTATAACCTTTAATAACTTCAGGGATTAATGGCCCGATAATATTTGTAAGGAACGAGATAACAAAAAAGATCAGCATGATCAGTCCAACAACGATATAATTTTTTTTCATTTGAAGAAGTTTAGTTGCAATTTCTAAAAACAAGCGATGCAGCTCCCATGCATCCCGCACTATTTCCAAGTGTAGCCCCGACAACATCAGTAAAACCCGAACAATCAGGCATTACATAACTGAAAGCAGACTTTTTAATCAAATCGATATAAAACTGACCGGCCTCTGAAATACCACCACCAATTATTACTTTCTGAGGTGCAAACGTATTAATAAATCCTGCGATAGCATGTCCCAGATAATCTGCATGTTCATTCATACACTGGACTGCATCAGGTTCCCCGTCAAGAAATTTCTCTACGATATAATGACCGTTGATGTGTTCTCCTTTCTTTCCTGAAAGCTCAGAATACTGGCCTATCAGGGCACTTGTCGAGGCATAGGCTTCAAGGCAGCCACGACCTCCGCAATTACAGGCAATTCCTTTATGATCTATTGTAACATGCCCCATTTCGGTTCCCCTGTTTTTATAACCACCGTACAATTGTCCATTCATGATTATTGCACCACCAATGCCCGTACCGACAGTCAGAAATATTGCATCCGTACAACCTTTTGCAGCACCGTAAACGGCTTCACCCAGACCCATAACGTTAGCATCATTATCAACAAACACGGGCAATCCAAACTCAGTAGAATAGATTTCAGCCAAATTAATATTTTCCCATCTGTTCAGGTTATCTGCACCGCCATGGACTATACCGCCATCAACAACACCCGGAGATCCGAGTCCGATTCCAATGACTTCAACATTTGATTCTCCGGCTTTTTGAATAACCTGAGAAATTGCTTTACTCACCGTATTCAAAATGTCTTCGCGCAGGATGTTTCCTCCAATCGAAAGTTTATTATCAAAAAGAATATCACCATTCTCCGAAACAAGGGCAAATTTCACGAATGTTCCTCCAAGATCTATTCCAACCGCATATCTCATAATCTAAATCCTTTATATAAATTAATTTAAAGTTACAGGGTCTGTATTCCATGCATTTATTTTCAGCACAGGTCTGTTGCCGTCCGAATCGGCCAAATAATAACTGGCTGTATAAGTACGCTCTTCTCCAGGTAAAAGTGTAACGTAATTATCATTCCAGTAAACAGGTAAAATTGGTTTTGATTTTGTAGCATCTACGGCATCAATAAAAATAAAAAAAGCAAGTGCCGCCGACATATTCCTGACCTTTAAGGTAATTGTCCCAAATTTCTCATCCTTGGTAAACTGATATTCATATTGCAGTTTAACTTTTGGCAATTTATTCAATGCTGAAAAATCAGCAAACTGGCTTGTCGGGGTATAGAAAGGCCAGGACAATTTTTTGAAAGCTGTATAGTCAAGTATATCTTTTTTTGTTGAAAGCCAGTAAATGCTGTTGTCAACCTCCTTATTGTTCTTGTCATAAATCCTCAGATCGAGAAACCATACGGACGTAAGGTTTTTGATTTGAGGAAGTTTATATATGAGCTGTGAAATATTTGATTTAACATTACCAGTCCACTGATCTTTGAAGATCTCCTTCGAGTTAATATCGAAAGCCCTGAATTTAACCGTTAAGCCGGTTGCATCCTCTAAATCTTCGTTGGCAAGATAGATATCATCGAAACCATATCTGTAAATAGCATGTAACGGAGTACATGCTTTTTTAACACCGTAGAAGGACCCATTTGGCTGAAGGTAGGTATCATAAAGTTGCCAGATCATTTTTGGCCATGCTGAATTTAGCTGCCATTGCACCAATCCTGTACTTTTTGGTTTATGAGCAACAAAAGCTTCAAACTGAGGCCGCATAATTTCATAGTTGTTAACCTGTGCCTTATATGAAAATTCTTCAACACCGGAAGATTTTCCGTACCTGGAGTTTATTGCGTCAATATCTCGGTCGAGAGTGGTGAACTGATTCCTACCTGTATGATATTCCCAATAATTTTTATCTATGGGCCACAAGGCTTTTTCCGGTAACATTTTCCTTAGAGATGCTACAGGAGGTATGGCTGCACCTGGACATGTCTCTGTATTGAAGCCCCAAGCACCACCTAGCTTAGTATCAGTAAACCAATAATATGGAGGAGTCCAGGCATACGGCCCCATCATTTTCATTCCTGTCGGACCGCTGATATCACTAACGAGGGGAACCGTGGCTACAACATTATTGTTTTCTGTCCCTGCGCCACCTGCTGAGGTAGAATAGGGTCGTGACGGATCATATTTTTTGAAAAGCTCAACATATTTCATTTCAAGCTTAGGACAGGGGAGTTTGTCGCTTCCCAACATCCACAAATATATACTGGGATGGTTACGAAGCCAAAGCATCTGGTCTTTCCATGAATCAGACAATAGTTTAATATCTTCAT
>CAINLJ010000030.1 GCA_903850335.1 uncultured Bacteroidia bacterium
CCACGGTTTCTTGACTGCCCTTCAGTGACACCCTTTAAAAATCTTGCATATAATTTTCACTTAAAATTAAGTATCATGAAAAAGTTTCAAAAACATTTTGTAGGAAAAGGCAAACAGGTAGAAGGTCTCCAAATTATCAAAGTAACCGTAAACATGGATGATCTGAACAATCTCTCTTACCAGTTCAATGGCGAGACTTACGCCACTTTCGAAGTTGCAAAAATGAAAACAGCAGACCAGTTCGGTCGCGAATTTACAGTCTATGTAAGCCGCAAAGAAGAATTGGCAAGCGAACCGGAAACTGAGAAAGAAAACAAACCGGAAACAAAAATGAAAAGGCAGGCTAAAAAAGTAAAGGAGAGCATCGATGAAGTAGCCGATCTTCCCTTCTAAAGATGAAAAACCCTCTCATCAGGGTTTTTTTGTGGTCGATTTTTTTCTGAGAAATACCCTTTTACACTCAAATTAGCGGACAAAGTTATTGATCGCCAGCCGGAAATGTAAAGAGCCGTCCGGCGATACTGAGTAATCTTTTGGCGTATCGCCTTCCGGCACTTCGTGCTTGTTCAGTTTCTGCCTTTGGTCATTGTGCGGAGCCGAAATGGAAGGCAGAAACTGACATTCGCCCATTGACACTATCCGCCTGGCTCAATTTTAAATGCCCGTAATTTAAGTATAACCGGCGAGCCAGATGCCAAAATAAAACCTCAGGGCAGAGGTAGATGATTATGAGTAAGAATAATGGTTCCACAGTAACCCGTGAAGAAGCGGTTGCACTAATTGAGTTGGTTGAAGAAGTAGCGATTACTGCTGCTGAAGTTCCTGAACCAGTCGTTTTAACGATTGTGAAGCCAGAGCCCGTACAAGCTCCCCGGAAACTTTCACTGGATGAACGGATTCAGAAGGTTGAAGATCTGAGTCTGTTGATCGACCGTTACCGGATCTTAAACGAAAGCCGCAGGAAGTTGCAGACTTTCCAACTCGGGGCTGATGGGCTCAGCTCATCAATTCAGCTTCGTGACGCTGCAGGAAATGAGTTCAGAACCTCAAACTCAGCAGTAATCAACACCGTCATCGACGAGATGAAACGGACGCTTGACACTAAAGTACGCGAAGTCGAAGATCTGATTGACCTTTGAAAATTGGGAGCGGTGCTCCCTTTTTTTGCTCACCAAATATTTTTCATGTTTTATCTGTTGCAAAAATGACAATACAAATATTAAAAGAATACGTCTGTTAGTTTTTGCATATAATTGATGTAGTCTATTTATTTTCTAAATAAAACATTTAAATATTGTAAAATTAAAATTATCTATTTTAATTTCATGATATTTATATTGATAAATTTGAGGTGCTGAAAATATCATCCAATGTTTTAATTCTCAATAAAATTAAGATTTCAGAAAAAATGAAAACGAAACTAATTTTCAAGACTCAGCCATGTCCTTTTTTTTGTTACTCGAACATTTCTTCAAAAGGTTGGAACAAATACAACCTGTTTTGTTAGTGGGTTCATGCTAAAATAAATCAAGTATACACCTTGACAATACAACAATAAACAGAAATGGAATTTAAATTCACATTTATTAATTGAATTATCCAAGCCATGTTATTAATTACGCAAAAAAATTATCATGATTGATTATCACGATCCAGTAAGACACTTAGAATATCTAAGACAATCGTTATCACAAGACAAAAAACCAATTGGATTTTTTATTTCAGCTGGTTGCCCATTGTCAATTGATATGCCAACAGGTAAATGGCCCTTGATACCTGATGTAAAGAATTTAACTATATGGATTAACGATCAATTAAAAGTTATTCCAGAATATCAAATTTTGTTAGTTGAATTAGAGAAATCGAAAAAAGATCAAAATAACATTGAAGATATTCTAAGTTTTATAAGGGGATTGCAAAGTGTTTCCATCGGTGGAGATGTTAGAGGGTTAAGTGAGGCCAACCTAATTGATTTAGAACGGGAAATATGTAAGAAGATAGTTGAAAAAATTCATGTTAACTTGCCAAATGATCAAACTCCTTATCATACATTGGTAAAATGGATAAGCTCTATTGATCGTGAGATCCCTATTGAAATCTTTACAACAAATTATGACTTATTACTTGAAGAAGCCTTAGAATACTTAGAAGTTCCTTACTTTGATGGATTTATTGGATCAATAAAATCTTTTTTTGATTTAAGAGCAGTTGAAAATGGACTAATACCATCTCATTGGACAAGATTATGGAAAATTCATGGCTCATTGAATTGGTATCAAGACATTGGCTCTGATAGCAAAAAAATATATAGGTCTTCTGATGTTAAAAAAGATGCGACGCAGCTGATTTATCCATCGCATTTAAAATATGAGCAAAGTAGAAAAATGCCATATCTAGCATTAATTGATCAGCTAAGCAATTTCTTAAAACAGAAATCATCTTTATTGATTCTTACAGGATATTCATTTAATGATGATCATTTGAATGACACCATAATTAATGCACTAAAAGCAAATCCTTCTGCTATGGTCCTAGCCTTGATGTTTGATAAATATTTATTTCTGAACGCTGCTGGTGTGAACGAAGATAGATATCCGAAAGCATATAATCTTGCAGAAAAAAGACCAAATTTAAATATATGGACCTATGACAAAGCCATAATAGGCACAAACCTTGGTGATTGGAAGCTAATCAAACCAACGGATGAACCAGGAATTATTAAGTTCATTGAAACTAAAACTATTTCGGCACCAGGTGATCCACTCATAAATGAAACAAACATAAAGTTGGGAAATTTCAATACATTAGCAGAGTTTCTGAAGACATTAATCGGGTTTGAAAAGCTAAGTGATAAAGATCCAGACAAATGATAAACGAAGAAACATATTTAGGCAGTGTTCAAGATGTAAATGGAACTACTGTTTCTGTCTCTATTTCCAAAGAATCGTTAACAGGATTTATATATATTGATGGTCAAGGTTATCGAATTGGACAAATAGGTAGTTTTATTAGAATACCAATTGGATTTGTCGATTTGTTTGGCATTATTAGTCAGGTTGGTGCAAGTTCGGTTCCTGACAGTCAGGCTCAAAGTCAACCTAATGGCAACAGATGGATGACACTCCAACTGATTGGTGAAGCTCAGAGAAACGGAACTTTTCAACGTGGAATTTCTCAATATCCAACAATTGGTGATGAAGTTCATTTGGTTTCTGAAAAACAACTTGAAAGGATTTATGGACAACCAGATAAACCATACTTTGTAAAGCTTGGTCATATTGCCAACGCAGAATCAATACCGGCACTTGTTGATGTTAATAAACTAATTACAAGACACTCCGCAGTTTTAGGAACAACAGGTTCTGGAAAGTCGACTACAGTAGCAAGTATTTTAAATGCTCTATCCAATAATGAAAGATATCCCTCGGCTCGGATTCTAATTTTAGATATTCATGGAGAATATGCACATGCATTACATGATAGGTCAGAAATTTTTAAAATAGGAGCAAATAGAACAGCTAAATATGTCGAAAATGAATTATTTATTCCTTATTGGGCCTTAAACATTGATGAATTGTGCGAAATAAGTTTTGGTGAATTCAACAATGAAAAAGATCGTAACATTGTACTTGAAAGGATCCAAAAAAGCAAGGAAGAGTCGTTAAAAAGATATCCTAAAAAGGGTGCAAATATTGATGCACTTAGCGTTGATTCTCCAATCCCTTTTAATTTAAATCATTTATGGTATCAGCTCTACTTAGAAACGTTTGCAACATATTATAAAAGTAGTGGTGGAAAACCAATAGATAACCTTGCATTTGAAATAGATTCGGAAGGTGACGAGATAAAAGGAAATCCAATTATTGGTATTCCTCCAGTGTTTAAAAATGTAAAGAACGATGCAGCTGATACTGAGAAAATAAACTATTTACCAACATCCTCAAATCTGAATATCGGCAAACAATTGTCTCTTTTAGGGTCGAAATTGCGGATTCCGAGATATAACTTTATATTTAAACCAGGCGACTGGACACCTGATAAAGATGGTAAGGTTGTTAAAGATTTAGATGATTTATTAGTGAGTTGGATTGGATCTAAAAAACCAATAACCATTTTAGATCTATCTGGAGTACCTAATGATATTCTGAACACAATAATTGGTATTGTTTTAAGAATCCTCTATGATTCGTTATTTTGGTCAAGAGATTTATCCCAAGGTGGAAGGCATAGACCATTATTATTAGTAATGGAAGAAGCGCATATTTATTTAAATGATTCATTTAAAGGAATAGCATCTAAAACAGTACAACGAATAGTAAAGGAAGGAAGAAAGTATGGAATTGGCGCTATGATTGTTAGCCAAAGACCTTCAGAAATCAATTCCACAATTTTGTCTCAATGTGGAACTTTCTTTGCTCTCCGATTGACAAATTCAACAGATAGAGGTCATATTACAAGTGCGATTTCTGATAGCCTTGAGAGTTTAACAAGTATGTTACCAATTCTACGAACAGGGGAGGCAATTATATTAGGTGAGGCTGTAAAGTTACCTATGCGTACAATAATTGAAGCACCTCCTAAAAATAGACGACCTGATAGCCAGGATCCAATTGTATATGATGTAATTCCAGAAGAAGATTCACAAAATACTGGTGGTTGGGGAATTAAAATGGAGGATAACCCTAATTATGAAGAATTGGTTGAGACTTGGAGGTCACAAAACCCTAAAATAGCTAAAGTCATAAAAAACTAAAACACACATTATGAAAAGAGAACATGTAGAATCGTCAAACATTGAATCAATAGGTTATGAGCCAGATAATCAGACTTTAGAAATTGAATTTCTAAATGGTTCACTTTATCAATACTTTGATATACCCCAACACATTTATGAAGAAATGATGAGTGCAGACTCACAAGGAAAGTATCTAGCTCAAAATATTAAAGGAGTTTATCGATATTCAAAAGTTTAAAAATGCTTAAAATAAACCAACAACTTAAAAGAATTGAAATCAAAGAATTTGAAATTGAAAATCAAATAATTTTCAATTTTTTCAATAATCTTCCAATAAATGAAAG
Organism: uncultured Bacteroidia bacterium; assembly: GCA_903850335.1. Lineage (GTDB taxonomy): Bacteria > Bacteroidota > Bacteroidia > Bacteroidales > Prolixibacteraceae > JAAFHB01. The sequence goes on from CAINLJ010000030.1 coordinate 5,080, forward strand.
GGATGATAAACTACTTCGTGCTATTTATATTGGTGTTTTAGCATTAATGGAAGACCGGATTTCTTCATTTCTTTCAAAAACATCAAATGAATTAGGAACTGAACTGGAAAGTTTAAAGATGATTTTTGAAATGAAGAAAGAGCTTTTTTATAAGTCTGCAATTAAAGGAATTTTTGCAGAAGATGAAATTGCAGAGTTCTTGAATCAATATTTCTCAGATAAAAAGTTAAAAGATCGCGCTTTCCTTACCGGTAATACTGCAGGAATTATACCTAAAAATAAAACAGGGGATATCATTTGTGAAGTAAATGGCACGCCTGAATTAAAGATTGTAATTGAATGTAAATTTGATAAAAGTATACGTTTAGGAGATATTGAAAGCAAAGATATTTTCATTCGTAAATCCGACACTGCTTGGAGTCAGTTAATTGAAGCACAAGCTAACAGAGACAGTAAAGTAAGTTTAATTGTTTTTGATATTTCATTGGTTGAAAATTCTGTCTTAAAGAATTTTGACAATGTTGGTTACATTAAAGGTATTGGGTTTATAGCAATAATCAATTCTCAAAAAGGTGATTACAGCAATTTGGTAATTGCTTATATGCTAGCGAGAGATATTGCTTTGAATGCGAAGAATATTGAGTTAGATAAAGATGTTTTGGGAATGATTGTAAACCGCATTATTAAAGATATTAATGAAGTATTAAATATAAGAACCCTTGTTTTAAACAATATTGATAATAATAAAGCCATTTTGAAGCAACTTGAAAAGTCGGTTCTCTTGATGGAGTTTAATCAAGAATATTTAAAACGCTTTTTAAGTCAAGGTACATTGACAAAAAAAGATTTGCTTGACTTTTATACAGGAGAAGACATTAAAGACAAATATCGGTTAATTGAAAAAGAAATAAATGACTTATAAGATATCTGACCTATTGAATACATCTCTGCAATCTTTTTACCCAGTTCGTTCATGATAGGTAACGACTTGTCCAGGCGAAGTTCTTTTCTTTGGGCTGATGACATACCAGATTCACGGGCTTCACGCTCGATTGCGTATAGCTCCTGTATTTTTCTCATCACATACCCGGCTTTCTCTTTGTCATAATCCAATGCCTGTTCAAACTTACGGCGTGCATGAGCCATACAGGCCACATGAGTGATCCCGGTCTGTTTTGCAAACCATTCGTAAACGGCATAGCCATCGGTTTGAAGATAACCTTTAAAATCATTTAGTAATCTTAGGGGACCTTCTCTTCCGCGACCTTTACAGTAGTCGAAGAATACGGTATTCTGCAGTGGCGCATTATAGACCCAGTGATATCCCTGGTGAGTTTTCCCCTTTTTGTTTTGGGGATCCAGCACCTTTAACGGTGTTTCATCAACCTGAAGATAGCCTTGGGCAATGACTAGCTTTACCAAATAGTCATAAAGCGGATTTAGAAGATTAGCTGTTTGAGTAACCCAGCCATCGATGGTCGAAGCTGGAATGGCAACCTGATCTCGTTTGAACCGCTCAATCTGACGATAAATCGGCAGATGGTCAACAAACTTCTCAACCAGGATATTGGAAAGAAGACCTGCTCCGG
>CAINLJ010000031.1 GCA_903850335.1 uncultured Bacteroidia bacterium
ATTTTAGGTGCTTCCATTGTAAAGCTCACCTGCTGAGAAATTCCCTGTAAACTTATTAGTAAAACACAAACTAAAAGATAGAGATGCTTTAGTCTCATGATATCCTTTTAAATTTTATTAGTCAATAATATTCAAAAATAGTTATTATTACCAGTTTTTTTCAACTTTCATTTTTTCCGCCCTTTGCGCCTGCGCCTTCTTGACCTTTTCCTGAGTCTGTTTCTCGTCGTTTTCAAGGGCTTTCAGCATTTGTTCGGCACTCTGTTTCGAGATCTTGTTCTGCTGAGGCTGTTGTTGCTTATCTTTATTGTCCTGGTCTTTATTTGGATCCTTGTTGTCTTTGTTCTGGTCTTTATTTTGATCCTTATTGTCCTTATTCTTATCCTTGTTGTCTTTGTTTTTATCCTTGTCCTTGTCTTTCTTATCCTGGTCTTTCTTCTTCTGCTCCTGATCTTTCTTCTTCATTTTCATGGCATAAGCCAGGTTGTATTTTGTCTCTGGATCGTTTGGATTGATTCGGAGTGCTTTTTCGTAGGCCTGAATACTTGGATCAAACTTTTTCTGGGCGAGAAGGGAATTGCCCAGATTATGGTATACAAGAGTTTTCTCAACCGGGTCCTTGGTCTGTTCGGCCAGTTTTTCAAACTCTGTAGCAGCCTGATCGGGTTTGTTTTGTTTGTAGATTGAATTAGCCAGATTAAACTGCCAATGGAAATCATCGGGTTTAATTTGTAATGCACGACGGTAGGCTACCTCAGCCTTCCCAAAACTTATCGTATCAAGTTTGGCTGTATCTTTAAGACCATCATTATAATAGCCATTACCTTCACGGATATACTTTCGCTCCTTTTGTGCAAAAGCATGTTGGGTGAAGATAACCAGGAGTGATATAAATAGTATTTTCTTCATTGCACACATCATTTTTGGTTACCAAACAGCCTGAAATTTCTAAGCCATTTATTTTTCCGGTCAAGGACTACGAAATCAAGAAGGATAAAGATTGCTGCGAGCAGGATGAACAGAGGAAACTGGTCGTTATATTCGGCATAGTCGCGTGTGTTCAATTCTGATTTCTCCATTTTCTCAATTTCATTGAAAAGGTTATTAAGGCCAACCTCGGCATTATTGGCCCTGATATACGATCCGCCACCAGCTGTAGCAATTTGTGTTAACATATTCTCGTCCAGCTTCGTAACAATAACGTTATTCTGCTTGTCTTTCATAAAATCGCGACTTCCTGAACCTCCTACCGGGATGGGCGCACCCTGGGGCAGTCCCATGCCGATTGTATGGACAATAATCTTCTTTTCGAGTGCTTCCTTTGCTGCACCCACGGCATCATCCTCATGATTTTCACCATCCGTAATCACAATCACTGCTTTACTGCCTGTAAAATTCGGCGTAAAGGATTTTGTTGCCATCTGAATTGCCGCCCCAATTGCCGTTCCCTGTATCGGAACAATACTTGTATTTATTGCATCCAGAAAAAGCTTGGCTGAAACATAATCGGTAGTAATCGGAAGCTGGACATAAGCCTGACCGGCAAAAACGATCAGTCCAATTTTATCATTGCGAAGCCTTTCGGTTAGTTTGGCTATCGCCCGTTTTGCCCTTTCAAGCCGGTTAGGTTTTATATCTTCGGCCATCATACTGTTCGACACATCGAGAGCGATAATTAACTCAACACCTTTTCTTTTTGATGTGACTAATTTGGAGCCAAATTGGGGTTGGGCAAGGGCCGTAATAAGAAGTGCCAGGGCGATCATCCATAACAGAAATTTAATAACCGGTCGATTCCCGGATACACTGGGCATCAATTGTGCAATCAGGGCCCTGTCGCCAAATAAACGCAATGAACGTGCCCTGCTTATTCTTGAAATAATAAACAGGAAAATGAATGCCGGGATGACCAGCATTAAATAGAAATATTCGGGATGTGCAAATCTAAATGATTCCATAACTCAATTTTTTTCTGATTCCTTTACGGAATGTGCCTGAATACTGCAAATTGCAGGATTAGTGCCAGTAGCGCAAGGATGAGGGCACCAATGCCATACCGGCGGTATTCTTCATTCTTTTTGCTGAATTCTTTATTTTCGATTTTCGACCTTTCAAGCCTGTCGATCTCTTTATACACCTCAATCAATGTTCTGTTGTTTGTCGCCCGGAAATATTTTCCGTCGGTGATGTTCGCGATATCCTGAAGGGTCTTTTCATCGATCTTAACCTCCATATCACGCATCTGAACTCCAAAGGGAGTCTGTACAGGAAAGGGCGCAGTCCCTATTGTCCCGATACCAATCGTGTAAACCCTTATGCCAAAAGTCTTAGCAATCTCTGCTGCCGTGATAGGTGCAATTTCACCCCGGTTATTCTCCCCGTCTGTAAGTAAAATAATCACCCTGCTTTTCGCTTCACTGTCTTTTAACCTCGAGACTGCGTTGGCTAATCCAAGGCCGATAGCCGTTCCGTCTTCGATCATCCCGCTCTGTAAATCCTGAAACAGATTGATTAAAACAGCCCGGTCTGTTGTTAACGGGCACTGGGTAAAGCTTTCTGCCGAGAATACAACAAGGCCGATCCGGTCATATTGCCGGCCGGAAACAAATTTCGTAGCCACCGCCTTTGCCGCCTCAAGCCTGTTAGGCTGAAAGTCGCGCGCCAGCATTGAGCTTGATAAATCCAGCGCGATCATAATATCTATCCCTTCGACAGTTTGATTTTGCCAGTTGTCGGATGACTGTGGTCGTGCCAGACATACAATCAGAAGTGTCAAAACACCAAGTTGTAAGATGAATACCGCATGACGCAATGCATGCTTCCAGGTCAGTGGTGTCTTTTTTAACGCTTCAATGGAGCTGATCTGAATACTGGCTTTCGATTTTTTCTGTCGAAGTACATACCAGACGATCATTGGTATTAGCCCAAGCAACAAATAAAAAAGTTCAGGCCTTGCAAATACAATATTGTTCATAGTTGTGTGTCCTCTTTTTTATCTTTCAAATCAACCGTAGTTTCGTCTTTGATTTCCGGCTTTTCAGGTTCAGGAACTTCACTGACCACTTCATCCGTGGTTTCTTTGACGAAAAGATAGGCGTTGTTCAGCATATTGAAATTTTCGTCAGGCAGAGGAGTAAGCTTAGCGAACTTAACAAGGTCTGCAAGCTCAAGAATCTCCTTCAATTCAAGAACCGATTTCATATCAATTTGAGACTTCAGATTTTTAAATCCATCTAATATCTCGGGTGTTGTTTGCTCCATAGCCGCCATCCTGAACCGTTCTTCGATATAAACACGGACAATATCTGTTAACCTGGTATAATAATCCTTCACCTTGTCCTGTTGCCACAAATTCTCGTTTTTCAATTTATCAAGTTCCTGCAAGGCAATAATATGTGGAGGTACTTTGGGCTTAGGAGGGCGCTGGAATAATGGCCTGTTTTTGTTACGTCTGCTGATGGCATAAATCACCAGAAATACGATTGCTGCCAAAAGAATTATCCCAAGTAACCAGGGTGCAATTTCTTTAAATGTAACCGGGGCCTTAAACGGTTTTTTAATGTCCGCGGGACCACGTTTAAGATCTACATTTGGATATTTTACAAACAGGGTAAGATCATTACATTTCAGTGAGTCAAGGTGATCCCCGTTTTTAATTTTAAAATAAAACGATGGGATATAATGCGCCCCGCTGTCAAAGCATGTAACGAGATACGTTTGTTTGATCTGAAGCCGGTTTGCATCAAGTTTGGATGTGTCGATCTTTGACCTCTTTAGAATCTCTATTTTCTGTATGGAATCAGGTAAATGGGGAAATTCTATTTTTGTCCCGGCCGCCTGCTCGACGACCACCATTAATTTAATCTGATCGCCCAGCCAGATGGAATCATGTTCAAGAGCAGATTTTAAACGTATCTCCTGACTGTAAACCACTGGAAGAGTCATGAAAATAATGACTATCAGCAATAAGTATTTCAAATTAAACCCTCTGTTCATAATTTATGTTCCCTTTTCTTAAAAAGCGCGACAAGTGATTTGACATAATCTTCACGCGTACTGATATTGACATAGTCTAATCCTGTTCTTTTCAGTAAACTGTCCAATTGTTTATTTCTCTCGCTCCAGTGTCTGCGATATGTTTCCCTAACACTCCTGCTTGACGAATCGACCCAAAGGTATTCACCTGTTTCGGCATCTTTGAATTTTATCATCCCAACAGAGGGAAGCTCAGCTTCGCGTTCATCATAAATACGCAACCCCACCATATCATGCTTGTTGTTGGCAATAGAGAGTGCCTGTTCCATAGACGAGGGATTATCCATCAGGTCGGAGATGATAAATGCAGTTACCCTGCGTTTCATCGCATTGGTTAGATAACGTAACGCGACAGAAATATCGGTTTTTCTTGAGACCGGCTCAAATTCAATGAGCTCACGGATAATTCGTAAGGTGTGTGTCCGACCCTTTTTTGGGGGAATAAATTTCTCAATCTGATCGGAAAAAAAGATAACACCAATTTTGTCGTTGTTCGATATGGCAGAGAATGAGAGTATTGCAGCAAGCTCTACGATAACATTCTTTTTTAACCGTTCGACGGTACCAAATTCCCGCGAACCACTTACGTCAACAAGCAGCATAACTGTCAATTCACGTTCTTCTTCAAATATCTTGATAAAAGGGTGCCCGTATCTGGCAGTAACATTCCAGTCGATGTTTCGAATATCGTCGCCAAATTGATATTCACGGACTTCACTAAAAGCCATACCACGACCTTTAAATGCACTGTGATATTCTCCTGCAAATATATTTTTCGATAACCCCTTGGTCTTTATCTCAATTTTCCGAACTTTTTTTAATAGTTCCGATGCTTCCACTTTTTTGAATTATTGAATTACTGATCAATACTAACTACAGTCGCCTGTCCGGCAATCCGCTATGGGACTTCGATTGTATTCAATATCTCACTGATGATCTCCTCAGTGGTCAGATTGTTCGCCTCAGCTTCGTAGCTTAAACCAATACGGTGACGTAATACATCGTGGCAAACTGCCCGGATATCCTCAGGAATAACATAACCGCGCCTTTTAATAAACGCGAATGCTTTTGCCGCCTGTGCAAGACTTATTGATGCACGTGGTGAGGCCCCGTAGGTTATCATCTCTTCAAATTTAGCCAGTCCGGCTGCCTTTGGCTCGCGTGTTGCATAAACAATGTCGACAATATACTTCTGGATCTTCTCATCCATATATACTTCCTTCACAATGTCCCTTGCCCGAACAATGTCCTCAGGTTTTAATACAGTCTTTGCCTTAGGAAATTCTTTGAGAAGATTCATCTGAATGATTAACCGCTCCTCATCCCTTTTAGGGTAATTCAAAACAACTTTCAGCATAAAACGATCGACTTGCGCCTCAGGTAACCGGTAAGTTCCCTCCTGCTCGATCGGATTCTGCGTTGCCATAACTAAGAATGGATTCTCGAGGGGATAAGTATGCGAGCCAATCGTTACCTGCCGCTCCTGCATTGCTTCGAGTAATGCCGACTGAACCTTTGCAGGGGCACGGTTTATTTCGTCCGCCAAAACAAAGTTTGTAAATATAGGGCCCTTACGAACCAAAAACTCCTCGCTTTTCTGACTATAGATCATCGTTCCAATTAAGTCGGCAGGTAAAAGATCCGGTGTAAACTGGATTCTGGCAAATTTTGCATCAATTGTATTAGCCAGTGTGTTAATTGCTAATGTCTTTGCTAATCCGGGCACACCTTCCAGAAGGATATGGCCATCTGATAGTAAACCGATCAACAAACTCTCAACCAGGTGTTTCTGTCCGACAATTACTTTATTCATCTCCATGGAGATAAGATCCACAAATGAGCTTTCACGTTGAATCCGTTCATTAAGCTCTCTGATATCCAATGTCTGATTCATAATCCAATAGATAATTAATTACTGTTCTTTAAAAACGGTTACGAAAATAGTATTTTGAATTGTTTCATTTGCCATGATTTAATTAAAAAATGTTAAGGGCTACTTAATCAATAGAGAGAATAAACCGGATTGTCTGTGAAAGACCCCTCTTCGTCCCGCGATTTAGCGTTTAGTCTGACTGTTTTTTGAGATTTCAAAAACTGACTAATTAACCTGATTAATTCGTAAACTTGGTGAAACCTTTGTTGCTTAGTGCATTGGTGACAATAAAAGGTTCAGCCATATTGGCACAAAGATTCTAATGATCAATAAGTTAATAGTTTTCATAAATTCTTCAGGTTAGGGACCCTCCAGGATTTGGTTGAAAATAAACTGAAAAATATCATCTTTCCAAATAATTAATGTCCTACTTTTGTAGCGAAATGCTTCCAAACCCTGACCACTCCACCTCAGTTAATGATTAAAATGTATATTTAAAGAAAAAATATACTTTATTATGAAGCCCAAAATCGCAGCTCAATCGGGCACTTTCGAATCGAGTGATGTAATCTTCCTCATTGAACCAATGGCCGACAATTCCGGCAGAAAGCTTGAAATTTCCTCTACCGTGATGCAGCAATTTGGTGAAAGTTTCCACAATATTGTTACGGAAATGCTTGACTCTTATAATCTTACAGATATCCATCTGATTGCCAAAGATAAAGGGGCATTGGAACCGACAATCAAGGCAAGACTGGAGACTGCTATCAAACGATCGATGGACCAGCAGGAGGGTACCCTTAAATAGCTTTCAATCATGATGAAAAGTTTTAAAAAACGAAGGACAATGCTTTACATTCCCGGTAATAATCCGGCAATGATACAGCAGGGAGGAGTCTATGGAGCAGATAGTATTTTGCTTGATCTTGAGGATGCAGTTGCACTTAATCAAAAAGACGCGGCACGGGTATTAGTTCGAAATATGATTAAGTCGGTTAATTTTTATGACGCAGAAGTTTGTGTGCGCATCAATCATCTGAGTACGCCTTTTGGCTTGGCCGATCTGGAGGAAATTGTTCCGCTTCAGCCGTCCGCTATCCGTTATCCAAAAACAGAATCACCCGAAGAAGTGGCAGAACTCCTTAAAATAATTGAACGTATCGAAGACAAGCATCGGCTTCCACACAATAAGATGACCTTGCACGCGATGATAGAGACTGCTATGGGTGTCCAGAATGTGTTCAATATTGCGAGCATGTTTAGTCGTGTTGATGCTATAACCATTGGAGGACAGGATCTTACAGCAGACATGAACATCATTTACACCCCGGATGGCGTAGGTATTGATTTTGCACGAAAAAGAATCGTTATGGCAGCCAAGGCCAGCCATATCGATGTTATTGATACAATCTTCCCGGATGTAAACGACGAGGAGGGACTGAGAAGAGAAACGGAGTATGCGAAGAAAATAGGATTTACAGGAAAGGCCGTTATCAATCCACGTCAGATCGATATTATTCATGATGTCTTCACACCAACCGATGAGGAGATAAGGAAAGCCTATCATATCGTGAAGGAGTTTCAGACGAATACAGCTGCTGGGATCGGCGTTTTTGCCATAGACGGGAAAATGGTTGATGCACCAGTTGTTGCCAGGGCTGAGTATATCCTTAAGCTTGCAAATGTCACCGTGGCATAATCTGCTGATTATAATTACATAACAATAAAATATTTTGCGATGTTAAATAGTTTAGGTAGGGAGATTCCTGAGTATATTGAAGGAATTGGTAAACTCGAACCTTTTCAGGGAGCCCTCATGAAATTAGGCAAAGGATGGATGGACGAACCGACTATTCCGGCTCCAAACAGGGCCTATCTTCCACACCAAAGCAAATTGTGTAAAACGCTTGAGGAGGCCATAATACGAAGTAACCCTCAAAATGGGATGACTGTTTCCTTTCATCATCACCTGCGAAATGGTGACTTCTTATTGGTTCAGACTCTTACGATTCTTCATAATATGGGAATACGTGAGATAACCCTGGCTTCCTCTTCCCTGAACGAGTGTCATGATCCCATCCTTCCTTACCTGATCGATGGAACAGTCACGAGGATCTTCTCATCGGGTATTAGAAACCAACTGGGACGTGCTATTGCCCTGGGTGTTTTGGAAACGCCGGTAGTGATCCATTCACATGGCGGGAGGGTGAGAAGTATCCATACGGGTAAAATCAGGATCGACCTCGCCATTATTTCTGCCTCAGCAGCCGACTGTGAGGGAAATGCGACGGGCTCTCACGGAAAATCAGCCTTTGGCTCAATCGGCTATGCAGTCATCGATGCCCGTTATGCAAAGGAGGTGATTGTTGTTACAGATAACCTGGTTGATTACCCGTGTATTCCGCTCTCCATTTCCCAGAACTTTATTGATCATGTTGTTGTGGTTGATTCAATTGGCGACGCCTCAAAAATTGCAACAGGTACAACGCGTATCACTAAATCTCCTATGGACCTGCGAATTGCAAAATTGGCAGCCGACGTTATTGAACAGTCCGGATTCTTCGTTCCCGGCTTCTCGTTCCAGGTTGGCGCCGGCGGTGCCTCATTGGCGGTAGCGAAATTTATTCGCGAAAAGATGCGTAATAAGTCGATAAGGGGAAGCTTCATGCTTGGTGGCATTACTTCTTATTGTGTAGATATGCTTAACGACGGACTCTTTGAGACAATCTTTGATGTCCAGTCATTTGATGCAGTAGTGAGTAACTCTCTTTTGAATAACCGAAGACATATCGAGATTCCTGCTGCCCTCTATGCTAACCCATTCAATTGTGGATGTATAACCAATAAGATCGATGTGGTAGTTCTGGGTGCATTGGAGATCGATGTAGATTTTAATGTAAATGTCATTACAGGCTCCGAAGGATATATCCGTGGTGCCTCCGGAGGTCACTCTGATACGGCCTCAGGTGCTAAGCTCACGGTTGTTGTTTGCCCTTCTTTTCGGGGCAGAATCCCTATAATCAAAAAACGGGTTCATACCGTAGTTACTCCGGGCGAGACAGTTCATGTGCTTGTTACAGAGCGGGGAATATGTGTCAATCCGGCTTTTAAAGAGCTTGAAGAGAATCTGAGAAGGGCAGGTCTTAACCTCAAAGATATTCACGATCTGGAGGTCGAAGTCGACAAAATAACCGGAATTCCCGGACCACTTGAATATACAGACAAAATTGTTGGAATCGTCGAATATCGTGACGGTACAATTATTGACGTAATCCATCAGCTCAAAGAAAAATAATCCGGTTAGGTAGTGGCGAGTCACGACTCGCCACTACATGGCCACCATCCTAAAACCATACTCATCGACCCACTCAACTCCATATTAGAAGCCCGCGAAAATCGTGCATTGCTCAAATCGATGATCGCCGCTAACGGGTTATGTTCAATAAGTTTAACACTTAACATTCCGGGATATCCTAAGAGTAACCCATTGATTAATAATTTTTTCAGAAATTGTCTTCAGGATTTTAACTATTTTTTAAAGGCAAATCTGATTGTCATCCCAGAACAGGATGCATTAAGGGGATGTGATGCAGCCGGAGATTATTATTTCGTTCCATGCAATCCAGGTAATCTGTCCCTTTCAATCATCAAACAATATTGTGAAGATTTTGAGAAGAATCATCCGCTTGGTCGGTTTATCGATGCTGATCTGAACGATTGGGAAGGTAACACTATCTCTTCAGGAAAATTAAAAATCTGTTTCTTCTGTCTGGAAAGGCCGGCTATTGATTGTCGAAGGGAGAACGCGCATGAACCCGAAGAGCTTAGAGCATTTATGTTTCCTAAAATGGAAGCATACAACCGGAAACAAGGTGAAGACGAAATCGTAAGGCTTCTTGCAACCTATGCTTCGAAGGCGATCTTAACAGAAATAGCACTTACTCCAAAGCCCGGACTGGTTGATAAATTCGGCAATGGAAGTCATCGTGACATGGATTTTCAAATGTTTTTGGATTCAACCTCAGCTATTTTACCATGGTTTGAAAGATTAGTCGTTAAAGGCTTCGAATTTGATGAAGGTGATTTGACACTTGCACTGCCTGTAATCCGAAGTATTGGATTGAGGATGGAGACTGCAATGAATGATGTAACAGGCAATATAAATACACAAAAAGGGATTGTCTTTCTCATGAGCCTATCGCTTTTTGCTGCCGGCCAGTGTTTTAGCAGGAACGGAAAATTCGATAGTGAGGATTTCAGGGAAATCATCAGGTGTATTTGCAAAGACATTGTCAAAAAGGAACTCGTTGATTCAGCCACTACTTTGAAAAGTAATGGAAGCAAAGTTCATCTTCAATATGGTTTTGGGGGTGCACGTGCTGAGGCGGAGAGTGGTTTTACAACAGTATTTAACTTCGGCTTACCACAATTGACAGGAATAGAGGCGATTAACGATGAGGTTCTGATAAAATGCTTTCTCGCCATCGCTTCAAGGAATGGTGACACAAATATTCTCCATCGGAGTGGTCCTGAAATCCTAGCCAAATTTCAGGATCTTTGCAATACAACTCTCTTGGATTTTAATGACAAAAATTATTATGCTGTTATTGATTATTGTAAAACCTGCAATATTTCACCTGGAGGTTCTGCAGATCTGTTGGCCATAACAATTTTTGTGTGGTCAGTTATCAATACAAATTGGGAAAACAAATAATAAGAATTAGCACATGACTTTCGAAGATACGGACTTCAGACAGGAGACACTGGACCTTGAAAACCCTTTCGATGTTAAACTTGTAAAGGATTTTTTGGCTACGCTGGGGTTTGAATTTGATCCTGATGATGTCGAATGTACAATGATTGTATATAATCTGAAGGGGGATTTAGTTGGAACAGGATCGCATAAAGGGAGGATATTAAAGTATGTTGCTGTCGGTCCGAAATTCCGGGATACCACTGCTTTTGCCCTGATTGTTACCTATCTGACCGAAAAATTGCTTAAGATTTTTAAACATACCTTTGTCTTTACGCGCCCGGGGAATTCACTCCCGTTTACCGGTTTGGGTTTTACCGAAATTGCCAGGGCAGAACCGCTTTATGCCTTGCTTGAGTTTGGTTTCGAGTCGGTAAAAACCTATCAGGATTACCTTAAATCGCTAAAAGCAAATGCAAACACCGACAATGTGGCGACTCTTGTTGTGAATTGCAATCCATTTACGAACGGGCATAAATTCTTGATTGAAAAGGCTTCATCAGAAAATGAGATTGTCTATTTGTTCGTTGTTGAGGAGGATCTTTCTGCCTTTCCTTTCTCTGTGAGGTGGGAACTAATCCGAAAAGGGATAAGTCACCTGAAGAATGTAGTGATGGTGCGGGGTGGAATGTATATTGTTTCAGGGTCGATTTTCCCTGCATATTTTCTAAAAAATGAAATCGTCAGTGAAGTCATGAAGAAGCAGGCTGAACTGGATGTCCGGATTTTTGCAGATTATGTGGTCCCTGTCCTCGACATTAAGAGGCGTTATGCGGGAACCGAATATTCGGATAAAACTACGGAGGCTTACAATCTTGCGATGAAAACAATTCTTCCTGATGCAGGAGTTGAAATCGTTGAGGTTCTGAGGAAGGCTATTGGGACAGATGCTGATAATAATCCAAATTATATTAGCGCATCAAAGGTGCGTTTGGCAATAAAGGAAGATCGTTTGGCCGATGTTGCCGAATTCCTGCCTGATTCAACACGTGATTATCTGCTTTCGGATGTTTCGCTTCCTGTCAGGGAGAAGATCAAACAGGGAACAGGGCGACATTAATACATGGCATTACCTTTCCTTGTTGAACAAAAATAGGTAATTTTAGCCAGTTGAAAGTTTCGCTTGATAAACAATAAAAATAAAGCCAATGTTTGAATCTGAATTAATTCTTCAGACAGATAAGATTCTTTTGCGACCGCTGGTTTCAGATGATTTTCAATCCCTGATAAGATTAACCGGTGATCCGTCTATGTGGATCTATTTTACGAAAGATTTATCTGTCGAGACTGAGTTTTCGGATTGGATGGAGAGTGCACTTTCAGACCTTAAAAATAAAACAAGACTGCCCTTTGCAATTATTGACAGACTAACCGGAAATCTCATTGGTTCGACAAGTTTTGGTAATATTTCCTTCACAGACAGGCGAATAGAGATTGGCTGGACCTGGATTGCAAAGGATTCTCAAGGTTCCGGAGCCAACAATGCAATTAAATATCTGATGTTTAAATATGCTTTCGAGTCATTATGTTTTGAGCGAGTCGAGATTAAGACGGACGTTTTGAATGTTAAGGCTCGCAGGGCATTGCAGAGGATTGGTCTTGAAGAAGAAGGGATTTTGAGAAGTCATACCCTGATGACACACGGACGAAGAAGGGACACGATATATTACAGTGTTTTAAAATCTGAATGGAATGAGATGAAGATCAGGAATGGTTGGATCTAAAATGGTTTGATGGTTTTGGGATTGGGTATCACCTTTGTGTAAAAAAATAAATATGCAGCGGTATTTTATACAACTTTCATACGACGGAACGGCTTACCACGGGTGGCAAATACAGCCGAACGGGATATCGGTTCAGGAAACCCTTGAAAAAGCCCTTTCAATTATTGCCCGTGAATCAGTTACGGTCACAGGTGCCGGTCGCACGGATACAGGTGTTCATGCCTCATTTTTTGTTGCCCATTTCGATTCGGATAACCTTGACCTTGATTTAGACAAGAAAATTCATAATTTGAATTCACTGCTGCCTTATGATATTGCAGTTCAGAATGTTTTCAAGGTAAATCCGGAGGCACACGCGCGGTTTGACGCAGTCAGCCGAACCTATAAATATTTTATTGTCAAAACTAAAGATCCATTTCAAAGACACTACGCGGCAAAAGAGGCGAGAATGCCGGATATTGAAAAGATGAACGAAGCTGCCAGGCTATTGTTTGAATATGAAGATTTTACAAGTTTTAGCAAGTTAGGCACCGATGTGAAAACCAATAATTGTAAAGTTGATCTGGCTCAGTGGGTTGATGAAGGAAACAGGAATGTATTTACTATCAGGGCAGATCGTTTTCTCCGAAATATGGTCAGGGCTATCGTTGGTACCTTGTTGGATGTAGGATTTAGTAAGCTCACTATGGATGGATTTCGTGAAGTCATTGAAGCCAAAGACAGGCGTTCCGCTGGCACAAGTGTCCCCGCTAAGGGATTATTTCTCGTAGATATTCGTTATTCGGAAAATCTGTCTGCGGGACTCATACGATCCCCGAAACCTGATTTTACTGGGGCTGGAGTTAATTTGGGAGTGTAGATTTTATTCTTCTCTATTCCAGATTTCCCATGCCGCCAGTGCCTGAAGGTGGAGCATCTCCAAACCATTCTTTATCACGGCTCCCCGCATCTTCCCTTGTTTCAGGAATTCAGTTGTTTCAGGATTATAAACCAGGTCAAACAACAGATGTTTAGAGGAAACCCATTCAAACGGAATAGCAGGGCATCCTTCAATATTGGGGTATGTACCTATAGGCGTAGTGTTTATGATTATTTTATAACTCTCCATCACATCCTGATCCAGATCATCATACGATATCTCGCCTTTTTCTTCCGGATTGCGTGAGACAAGAATAGTCTCGATTTTTAAATTGTCCAGAGCCTTTACGACAGCTTTTGAAGCACCCCCTGTTCCAAGAATAAGTGCCTTGTGTTGATATTTTTGTAGCAACGGACGGATTGATTCCTGAAATCCATGGATATCAGTATTGAAACCATGGAGTGAAATCCTGTTCCCGGACTTTTGAATCTTAATTGTATTAACAGCCTTTATTTCTGCTGCAGCATCATCGATAAAGTCAAGATAGGATATGACTTGTTCTTTATAAGGAATAGTTACATTAAAACCTTCGAGGTCGGGATGTGTATCGATAAGGTGTTGCAGACCTGTCAGTGAAGAAATTTCAAAATTCAAATATTCAGCATTTACCTGTTCATTTGCAAACTTCTCTGTAAAGAATCTTCTGGAAAAAGAGTGGGAAAGGGGAAAGCCGATTAACCCGAATTTACGTTTCATCTGGTCCTTCAAGTACTGTTAATTATTGAAACTTATCGAGCATGGTTGTAATCCAGCGCTTGGATTTCAGACCGGGAAAATCAAGAAATAATTCGGTATGCATTTGAAAGTTCATCGATAAAGCCTTTCTGAGATAATTTTTTGCTAACTGAACATTGTTATTTTCAGCAAGATATCCTGTAAGTTTATAAAGCAAGAGAGCATTGTCAGGAACTGCTTTCTCGGCCCTGAATAATGTTTGGATTGCCAGGTCCACCTGATCGTAATGGAAGAAAAAATCAGCCAGAGCAATCCAGAAGTCCGGGTTAGACTCTTCGATTTCAACTGATCTCCGGAAGGCGATAAGTGCCTCTTCATAATTATCCAGGGCGGCATTTACCTTTCCAAAAGCGCTCCAAAAATCAGCACAGCTATCGTCAAGTTTAATCGCTTTTTTAAGGAAAACAAGGCTTTCGGTCAGGTTTTCCTCAACCATCAGGACAACACCTGCACCATACCAGCCATCAGCATTACCTGAATCAAGTTGTATGGCCTGCTTGTAATACTGGTATGATTTTGAATAATCCTCAAGCTGGAAATAGCATTCGGCGATATAGACTCTGGCGTCCGACGAGTTTTTGTCAAACCGCAGATAATCAAAGTAATAAATTAACGCTTCTGAATATCTTTCAATAGTGGACAGAGTATTGGCTTTATTAAAAAGGGCCGAGGCATAATTTTCGTCAATTGCAAGTGCGTAATCGTAAGCTTCGAGTGCCTTATCGTACTGTTCGAGACGGGTATATATAATTCCGAGGTTGTACCATGCAGATTCGGCAAAAGGGTCCAGGTCAAGGTATTCGTTGTAGATCCGGATGCTTTTATCGTCTTCACCAAGTTTGTCATAGCAAAATGCCAGATCGTAAAGTACACTGTCGTTTTTTGGATTCTCCTGATATGCTTTCTCCAAAAAATAGGATGCCTTAATATAATCTGTACTCTGAACATAACCGGCACCTATGTTATATAAAAGATCATCCCTGTCATCAAAAGAAAACCTCTCAGCCTTCCTGTAACAATCATAGGCATTCTGTTCATCACCCTGCAGGCTGTAACAATTTCCAAGCATAAGAAGTACTTCCGGATTTGTACTCTCAATTTCGACAAGCATTCTTAGCAGATGAAGGGCCTTGTCTGTCTTGAGTTGTCCAATAAGTACCTGAGCTTTTTTGATTTTTACGATCAGTGAATAGGGATGTTGGGAAATTGCAATTTCACAAGCTTGTAATGCATTGGTTAGTTGATTCTTATCAATATAATGGTCGACAATGTGTTCGAAATCTGAGACGTCAAAGAATCCCATCTGTTCATCAGACAGCATCTTCTTGTAACGTTTTACGATTCCGGCAAATTCCTTACTTTCGGAATTTTCTCTTGCCCCTTCCCACATTGACATAATTCAACTAATTAGATTACAAAGATAACAATTTGAGTTATATTGACTGATGTTCGACTCGTAAAAGATCGTTTATAGTCTTTACAGGATTAAAAGTGATTATAGGAACTTCAACAAACAGTGTAATCCAGTCTGCCATTGCTCCGTTCCATAATCCAGGTAACTCCTGGGCTTTGAGCGTTTTACCATCTTTCGATTTCAACGAAATAAATCCTGTCTCAGGATCCCTGTATTTGAGAAGGTCAAATTTCTCCCCTTTAAAATTACGGACACCACAAACAAGATCAACCGGATTAAAATGCGTTGAATGCTGTACAATCTCCTGCTGTTTTGGATCATTATTGTCAATCTGACTGCTTTCGACAACCTGCAGGGAGACTGTTCCATCCGAGTTTTCAGCCCAGAAAGGACCACCTCCGGGTTCTCCTTCATTTTTTACCATCCCGCAGATTCTAATTGGGCGGTTAAGCTTCCTGTAAAGGTAATGAATCAGCGTTGCCTCATCCGCATCATATTGTTTGTCAACAGGTTCAATGCAAAGATTTTTCTCTGTAAATTCGATGATTTCGGCTAATTGATCCTCAGTAAGTTCCTTCTTTTCAAGCAATTCCAAATAACTGAATATACATTCCTGATATTCCGACAAAAGTAGGGCCAGCGCCATTTTATAACGGACTGTTTCTTCTTTTAATCTGTCAGGCACAACATTGTCTATATTCTTAACAAATATAATATCCCCATCCATCTCATTAAGATTATCAAGCAATGCTCCGTGTCCGGCCGGCCGGAATAACAATTTATCATTGGCAAGCCGGAAAGGATTATTGTCCGGATCGACGGCAATTGTATCCGTAAAAGGTTTTTGCTCAGAATAGGAAATGTCAAAATTAACGCCGAATTTGACTTCAAGCGTTGCTGATGTCTTATCAATTTTTTGTTTGAACAGATTGAGATGTTCCGGAGAAACTGTAAAGTGTAGTTTTACATTTCCCTGGTTATCTGCACCATACAAGGCACCTTCGATCATGTGTTCTTCAACCGGAGTCCTTGGACCTTCTAGATAACTATGGAAATCCAATAGCCCCTTGGGTAAAAACCCATAGTTCAAACCTTTATCAGACAATAAATAATCAATTATTTCACAGTATCTTAGAACTCCTCCGACGGTTAAACTGCCACCAAGTGCAGCAGTAAGTTTTTTGTAAAAAGCAAAATCCGAAAGCCTGTCAAAAAACTGAGCGACGCTTTTATACTTCTCTTCTCCTAGCAATTCAATGGCTACTTGATCAGAAACTGCTACCTCCGCAAAGCTGAAAAGGGATTGAAACATCCTGCTTGCAGCTCCTGACGCCGGAACAAACTTAGCGGGCTTTAAACCATCAGCCACTTTTTTAGTGAAACGTTTAACTGCGAGCGATACCACATCCTTATCCATACGAATTATTCCATCGTCGATCGTGGCTGGTCGGAGAACCTTTAAATACGGAAATCCTTTCCTAAAGTGAGAAAGTTGAATTTCTATCTCTTCCAAACTGCTTCCTCTTGCCTTAATTTGCTCTATGTCTGTAGGATTAAACATTTTTTTATCTGTTATATTTTATTACCTGGTTTTACCTTATCCGAATTAGGAATCCAAAAGATTAACACATTGTAACCATTTTCCGAGCCCTTCATCAGCATCTAAAGATATAAAAATGTTGAAAAAGTGATACATGAACACTTTTTTTCTGACAATAATTATCAACAATTAGTTAACACATAAAGTAGAGGCTCAAAGAATAGAATAAGAGTTAATTTTGACACTTAAAATCAGGAAGAATGGCAGATCAATTCAAATATCCTTGGAACCACAATAAACGTTACAACGATTTTTCCACACATTTCAGGACGCTTTTTGATGGTAAGGTACAAAAGATATCCGTGAATGCCGGATTTACGTGTCCCAACCGCGATGGATCCCGGGGAAGGGGAGGATGTACTTATTGCAATAACAAGACATTCCAGCCATCTTATTGTGATTTGAATAATTTACTGAAAGTACAGCTTGAAGCTGGAATTGCATTTTTTTCAAGGAAATACACTTCAATGCGTTATCTTGCCTATTTCCAGTCTTATACAAATACGTATGCGCCTGTCGCTATGCTACGCAACCTGTTTGAGGAGGCATTGAGTTTTCCTGGTGTGATTGGGCTTGTGATCGCCACACGTCCGGATTGCCTTGGAAAAGAAGTTCTTGATTTGATTGAAGAATTTTTGCTTAAGTGCTATGTTATGCTTGAAATTGGTGTTGAGACAATTAAAGACAGCACACTGATTCGTATTAATCGCGGCCATACCTGGGATGAGTCTGTTGCCGCGATTAAAGAGGTTGCACGTCGCTCAATCCATAATTGTATTCACCTCATTCTTGGACTTCCCGGTGAGGATCACAATGACTTTATGGAACAGTGCACGGTTATCTCGTCACTTCCGGTTGAGAACATAAAACTGCATCAGCTCCAGATACACAAGGATACGGCAATGGCCTACGAATACTCCAAATTTCCCGAAGGGTTTAATCTTTTTTCTGTTGAAGGGTATGCAGATCTTGTCGTTGATTATCTTGAGATTCTGAATCCGGCCATTTTAGTCGAACGATTTGTAAGTTCAGCTCCTGAAGATATGGTGATTGCTCCCAGATGGGGAATTAAAAATTACGAATTTGTTGCTAAGGTTGAGAAGATTCTTGAACAAAGGGATACATGGCAAGGGAGACTTTGGAACATATAATCACATTATTTACATTTTTGCTATCAATATCATCGGTACTTTGCACCTGTACCTCTCGATAAACCAAATTGTAGCCAGGGATAGGCAGGATCATCGTTTTAACTACTTTATATAACCCTGTAAGGGTGACCATATAATAGCCCCGGGTAAGGTTCGTCCGCAACCCGGGGGTAAGGAATAAACGTGCGGAAAACGTCCGCGAACAAAGGTCTAAAAAGGCACAAAACGATATTCGGACGGAAAGGATCAAAAGCATTCCGGACTGAACTGCAAGTTAATATCTATGTAATTACAATTGAATTTGGGTAAACTATCAATTTCTTCATTGCCATGTTCAACCCTCTGCCGGGGTTGTGGTTTTAACCGCATTCCTACCCCCGGTTCCGTAAACTACACCGGGGGTTATTCAGATTCGGCCACTTTGTGGCAGGTATTCAATTCGCATTAATGTTTTCCTGAATTGTATATTTTACAAGGTATCTACCTGGAAATTGAGTATTATTTGTG
>CAINLJ010000032.1 GCA_903850335.1 uncultured Bacteroidia bacterium
CCATCGTGTATTCTACAAATATAATCGGTGCTCTGCACCTCTGTCTCTTTGGTAACAAAACTTCTGCAAATCCCTGTTTATGAAATAAAAATTCAATTTTATACCTTTCCCCACAACTTTTTCATCTGATCCAATTTATCCTGCGTTGGCTAGTGCGTCCCGATCCCAATCGGGAAGGTCGCGGGATCATGCCCCGCCCTCGCTACGAATTGGATAAGAGGCACTTAAGGAGAATTTCTTGAGTGCTTTTTTTATGTTGTTTGCACACAATTTGCTCACAATTTGCACACAAGCCTTTTCGGCCAGAATTTAGATCATATAAAACAAATAGTTTGATTCATAGTATTTTAACAATCAAGAACTATTTTAGCCTAATGGGGTTTACAATTGTGGGAAAAACGAATCTTCCGTAGCAAGGGCTACATGATCAAGAAAAGGGATTGAGGACTTGCAATGTCTTCCATAAGATTCCTTTGAAGTCAGATTTATGAAACATCCGAGATTGCTTTTGATCGTTGCCCGGTTTACAATGTGTTTTTCCGGATCCTCTTTGAGGGTGGCGGGGAACCTGTGGGTTAAGGTTAAAAAGGGTGCTACGGTCCTTCAAAGTTGGGACCAGAATAAGCTGAGGTAGCCAATTTTACATAATCACCTTATAAGACATCTTACTGATACAGTAAGCTTTATTCTGTTTTATAAGGCCTGATTATGTAAATTTAGCGGATTCAAGGCACTGGAAACCAATCTTAAACTTACCTGTTGAATAATCACTTCAGACTTCCGGCAAAAAGACCGGGCGAGACCTGAAGAATGAAGGTCGGGGATTTTTGACGGCTTTAAAAACTACATAAGAAAAACGCTTTCCGAATTATTGAATAAATGGTAAAATAGTTCTAAAATTCGGGTAACAATTGAAATCCATACCAAATTAAAGATTATGTAAAAATAAATGTACTATGAACCATTGAAATTTTATCCAAATTAAGCCCTTTCCTTGTCACCACAAATTCTAATTTAAAATTGCACAGCAATCAGGTTATGACCCATTCTAACCGAAAAATTTAAAATTGACCTAACCATGATTGAGAATTCACCTCTTAAAAATGATTTTTTCATACGCCTAAAAGCTTCATTGAACCAATATTTTCTATTAACTTAAAAATAAATAAATTTAGCATGAAACATAATGTATTCCGGTTAAACATGATTCTGCTCCTGGTCGCTGCAATCGTTCATCCTTGTAAAGCACAAACAACGTTCTCATTTGGGTATGATGCTTCAGGCAACCGCCTGACCCGGACTATCTCTTTAAAAAGTGCCTTAATCACCCAGGATTCAGTTGAAATCAAAAAAGCGCAAATTCCGCTGGATGATCTGATCGGGCAACACAAAATACGTATTTATCCGAATCCGACTAAAGGGATTTTGGGTGTTGAAATTCAAAACATAGGTGAAAACACTGCCAATCTTCAAATTTATTCTCTCGGCGGTTTATTACTTCAAAAGGTCAGACTTGCTTCGGAATATGGTAATGTCGATCTAATTCGTCAGCCTGCCGGTATTTATTTTCTTAAAATAATAGTTGGGAACAAGAACGCAGTTTGGAAAATCATCAAAGAATAACCTTACCTACCATGCGACAAAAATACAACCTTCTGTTTTTACTTCTTATTATGTCTATTCAGTTCGTATTCGGGAAAGAATCAACAATAAATCTGATTTCAGAAAACAAGTTTCAGTCACAGTCAGAGAATAATTCTAACCAAGCATTTGGAACGGCATCTACGCCACAATCAGCAAGCCCTGCAATATTCAGCACTGTTACTTATAACCCCTTTACTGATCCGGCTACACGGACACTTAATACTTCTTATTTAGCCTGAACTACCAAAGGGGCATTTGATGTAAATGCTACAGGTGTAGCCAATTATACGATTCCTATTGAAGTTACACCTGGAGTAAACGGTCTCGCACTTTCGCTGGCTTTGGTTTATTCCAGTAACTCCGGCCCGGGTGTGGTCGGTTATGGTTGGTCGATTGGCGGGTTATCAGCCATTGGCAGAACCGGACAAAACTATTACAACGATGGAGTTGCCATGGGCGTTACCCTGACTGCTTTTGATAAATTTACCCTCGATGGTCAAAGATTGGTTCCCACTTCAGGAAATTATGGTGCAAATCTGACAACCTACCAAACCGAAATTGATATTTTTACACGGGTACAATCTTTAGGCACACTGGGTTCTGGTCCCGAAAAATTCATGACCCAAACCAAATCAGGACTGACCAGTCAATACGGCTACACATCGGATGGAAAGCAATTGCTTCCAGGCACATCGGACGTTGTAACATGGTTCATTACCCAAACCTCTGACCTATATGGTAACATCATCACCTATTCGTATATAAATGATAACAGCATGGTTTACCCTTCGCAGATTATTTATGGACAGAATACGATTACTTTCTCTTATAAAACACGCACAGATATTAGTTCATCCTATTTACGCGGACAAAAGATTCAACAAACACTACTTCTTGATAAAGTCACGGTAAGCTATAACAGCAATACAGTAAGGTCTTATCAAATGAACTACAATCTGATTAGTGATAATTACAACAACTACTCTGTACTAAATGAAGTAGTTGAGTCCGGAATTGGAACGGATCGTTATAATTCAACAGTTTTTAGTTATCAGACTCCTGCAAATGCCACATTCCCACAATCCCCAACGAGTGTGACAAATGCCGATGTGACCTATAAATCGCGAATTTGTACCGGAGACTTTAATGGAGACGGCAGAGCCGAAATTCTGTGTTTACCCGATGCCGGCAAAGGAGCTACCTGGACAGGTATGAGGGTGTATTCCGGCGATGGCACCAATTTTACAACTTACTTTTCATCCACAACAGCACTGGATCTGACAAAATTGGAAGATATTCAGGCTCTCGATATCAACGGGGATGGTATAGACGACATTGTTTACGAGGTGAATAACTCAGGTACTTCTACTTATTATTACATGCTAAACAGTGGCACCTCATTAGGTACGCCGGTAGTTATTACAACCATGACCAACGGGACAAATACCGGTATGAATGGGAAAAGCCGCAGAAAAAACTTCAGGCAAGAAAATGACAACCAGTTTTCAGGAACAGACTATAACGGTGATGGCGTAAATGATATTTTCATCAATGACCCCGGCGGCAACTGGAAATTCTATTCAATGGCAAGTTCCACCGGTATACTTAACTCTTCGTTAAACCTTCTTGGAAGCGGTACATTGAGTACTCTGAACGGTCAAACTCTAAGTGCCGATTACAATGGTGACGGGATAGCAGAAATTTGGAGTGTTGAAAGTGCTGGAACAAAGATCTATACTTTATCAGGTTCAACTTTGATCCCGATAAATAGTTTGACCATCCCCTCCAGCAGCAATTTCTTTACCCTTGGAGACTTTAACGGGGATAAAAAAGCCGATATTTTCATTTACGGTGATGCAGCTTCTGACTGGGCAAATTGGCAGGTTTATCTTTCTTCAGGAACCGGATTCGATATCATGACAATTCCTCAAAAGAAAGCCAATCTTAAAAATGACTATGTCAGGTCAGGAGATTTTAACGGAGATGGCAATACCGACCTGATGGTCACTTCATCGAACCAAAGTTGGGCTGGAACAAAATTTTATATTTCAAAAAATAAAGGAATTGATTTTTACACAGAATCCTTAACAGCTTATCCCAACGAATCGGATAATTTCTACCTCGCAGATTATAACGGGGATGGGCGTACAGATTTTATCAATACCGATGGAGCTTCTCCCTGGTGGGATGGTTACAAGATTGATCAAACAGCAGGAAATACAAGCCCATTACTCCAAAATATGGCGAATGGCAATAATTTATTAATTACCCCTTCCTACACGAAACTATCACAGGCAGGTCAGACAATTTATGCCAAAAATCCCACAACCTTTCCAATGTTTAGCTACCAGGGTCCCTTGCCGGTGGTGAGTTCTGTGAATATGCTTAACGGTATTGGTACTGTCAATAACTATGGATATTTTTATGGTACTGCAAGTGTACACCGGCAAGGAAAAGGTTTTTTATTTTTCAGTGCAATCATCAAAACTGATTTCCAGGCTCAAACTCAAACTGAAACCGATAGAACTTTCAACTCCACCTATTATTATCCGCAAGTTACCAAAGTATTTGTACAGAGTAATACAGGTATTGTAAATTCCCCGATTAGTATATTGAATACGGTGAATCCAATGATTGCGGTGAATATAGTTTATACCACAACGAACAACTGGTCACAGGTTGTGCTTGATGCAACCAACAAACGTATTTACCCTTACATACAATCCAGCACTGAAAGTAATTCACTTACAAACTTCACGACAACAATAGCTGCCTCGTTAGTTGATAATTATGGGAATACGGGACAAATTGTCCAGTCAAACAGTTCAGGCTACAGCAAGACAACAATATCCAATTACACCAACACGGTCAGTTCAACCAATTGGAAACCCGGTTTATTGAATAGCTCTACAACTACCAATACGCTTACCGGTGAAACAGCAGTCAGCCACACTGTCAATTTTACGTATTCGACTGATGGTATATTAAAGCCCGATAGTATTATTTTCAATCCGGGTACAGGCTTAGCCTATTCGAAAAACCATGACTATGACAGCAAAGGAAATATAAACCAGGTAACCACATCCGGTTCTACAA
Organism: uncultured Bacteroidia bacterium; assembly: GCA_903850335.1. Taxonomy (GTDB): domain Bacteria; phylum Bacteroidota; class Bacteroidia; order Bacteroidales; family Prolixibacteraceae; genus JAAFHB01. Next base: position 4,741 of record CAINLJ010000032.1, read on the forward strand.
TTGGATCGTCTCAGGTAAATTACACGTATTCAACTGACGGAACAAGACAATTGACAGCAACCGATCCGCTTGGACATGTTGTCACGAATACTTTTGATCTTTATGGCCGGCTTTACACTCAAAAGGATTATCTGAACAACACCATTACCTATGGCTACGATAATCTATCCAGACAATCTTCCGTATCAAGTACAATTGGCAGCCAATCTTCAGCAACTTATCTTTGGACTGGTGCCAACAAACCCAGTCTGGCCGTTTATGGGATATCCCGGACAGGCAACGATGGTTCAGTGACAATTGTGTGGTATGATCTGCTTGCCAGGGAAATCAGAACTGAAAAAAAAGGATTTAATGGAAGCATGATTCTAACCGATACCCAATACAATAATTTAGGTCAGGTTTACAGGATATCTGTTCCATATTTCGCTGGTGGTACTGCCGTTTGGTCGGAGACCTATACGTATGATATAAATAACCGTCTGATAAACACCGTTCGATATACAGGCAGAAATAGCACATACAATTATAACGGTGGTATTGTGAGTGAAACAACAGCAGGAAATACTTCTTCGAAAACATACCTGGCAGATGGCGCAATCGGGACAGCAACAGACAATGGCGGCACGATTAATTATGCGTATTATGCCGACGGAAAACCTAAAAGCATTACTGCACCGGGAGGAGTGGTTACTGCCATGCAGTATGCAGATGCAGAGCGTAATCAGACCCAATTGGTTGACCCCTCGGCCGGCACGATAAATTTTACCTATGATGCTTTTGGCAGGGTAAAAACGCAGACTAATGCCAGAAATCAACAAACTGTAAATAGCTATCTTGGAGATGGTCGGATGAACCTAGTGAGGACTCCGGAGGGTATAACAACCTTTACCTACAATGCAAATAAACAGCTACTGGGTATCAGTTCTCCAAATAATGTAAGTCGCAGCTATGGGTACGATACGCAAGGCCGTATAAGCAGCATTGCTGATTCCATCGCTGGTTCACGTTTTTTGACTACTTTTACATACGACAACCTTGGTCGGTTAAGCACCCGAACCCATCCATCCGGAATTGTAGAAACGATAGGGTATAATGGTAACGGATATATGGCAACCATATCGGCCGGAGGTTCAACGCGATATACAGTTACAGGTATGAATGCATGGCAGCAATTAACAGGAAGTACTTATGGCAGCACAACTCCGGTGACTGCAACTTATGGTTTTGATGCTTACGGATATCCTTTGTCACAGGATGCGAAGGCAGGTTCGGTCTATAAACAAGACTACCGATATGTTTTTGAACCCATTACCGGCACATTAACATCAAGGCAGAACTTCCTGCAAAACAAGTTTGAGAGTTTTACCTATGATAACACCATTGACCGGCTGCTCACCGTAACAGGCCCGCAAAGCCTGACGATGACCTATAACACAAACGGGAACATCAACACACGGTCGGATATCGGGACAGTAGCCTTTAGTTACGGGAACGGTGCAGGGCCTTATGCACTGACCGGAGTAACCTCGTCAACTTCGGTAATCCCGACAAACAGTCAGACCGTTACCTATACCTCGTTTGAGAGAGTAAACACATTGACAGAAGGGGCTTACTCGGCGACAATCCTTTACAATGCAGACAAGCAGCGGGCTAAAATGGATGTGACGCAGAATGGTTCCAATATTTTAACCCGCTGGTATGCCGGTAACAGTTATGTGAAAGAAACCGCATCCGGTGTTACAAAAGAATACACTTATC
>CAINLJ010000033.1 GCA_903850335.1 uncultured Bacteroidia bacterium
ATCCTACAAATATCTTCAGTGCTCTGCACCTTTTCTATTTGCCAACTAAAATCCTGCAAATCGCTGCATTTTAGATCAAAATTCAATGTTACACCATTCTCCACAACTTTTTCATCTGATCCATTATTTCATACATATATTTCGTTTATTTTATTGATATATAATTATTTATATTAAAATTTACCGAACTATTGTCTTTAATAAATTGTGGAAAACCACCTATACTAAAGTTGCTATCCTGGATGTAAATTAATTAATATTTCTTTGCATTTAGGATAAAAGATTATATTATATATTTAAAGATACCAAACAATTAGTTATAGAAATTATACGTATTTAAATTTTGGAATCATTGCAAAAGAAGTCTTAATTGTAATGAAAACTGCTATTTTTGTTCTTATCAGAAATCCTAAACAAAGAATCATGAGTGTTATCAAAAATGTAGGTGGAAAGATCGTTGCAATACGTGACTCAAAACGTATCTCCGCAGGTGAGTTAGCTGAACGTTGTGGTTTTACAGCAGACATGATGACTAAAATTGAAGAAAATGAGGCTATCCCTTCTCTGGGACATTTGATAAAAGTAGCACGTGCACTTGGCGTGAGGTTAGGAACTTTTCTGGACGACATGGATCAGCTTGGGCCTGTCGTTTCAAGGAAGGGAGACTTAACAAAAGGAAGCAGTTTTTCCGCGAAAACGAGTAATTCGAATCTTAATTTAAATTTCTTCCCTCTTGCAAGTGATAAATCGGGACGTCACATGGAACCGTTTATTATTGATATTAATCCATCTGTCCATTCCGATTTTGTCCAGTCTTCGCATGAGGGAGAAGAATTTATTTATGTCCTGAGCGGAACAATTGAAATTAGTTACGGCAAAACAATTTTCATTCTTTCCGAGGGTGACAGCATTTATTATGATTCAGTGGTTGATCATCATGTTCATTCTGCTTCAGCCTCTCCTGCAAAAATCCTTGCAGTTGTTTATGCACCTTATTAGATATAGATAATGGCGGTTGGCAGCTGGCAACTTGTAGCTGGCCAAAACTTACAACCTGGTAACAGGTAAAGAGTTTTTCACTGGCTGCCAGAAAGAACAGGCTTTAAAAATCATTTGGAAGATGGAATTAATTGAAAAGACATTTGGTGAGTACCTGGAACAATGGGCGGTTGAGACTCCTGAAAAAGATTTTATAGTTTATCCTGATAGAAATCTCAGGTTTTCGTATGCTGCATTTAACGATCGGGTTGATAATCTTGCAAAAGCACTCCTGTATCTGGGAATGCAACCTAATGATAAACTGGGTATTTTCGCCAATAATGTTCCGGACTGGCTCACATTTATGTTTGCTACCGCGAAGATTGGGGTAGTCCTGGTGACAATAAATACGAATTATAAGACTCATGAACTTGAGTTCCTCGTTAAAAACTCTGATCTTAAAACCCTTTGCATTGTTAATGGCTGGAAAGACAGTGATTATGTTCAAATGGTTTATGATCTTGTTCCCGAATTAAAAGAGAGTCAGCGGGGTTATCTTCAAAGCAATAATTTTCCATTTCTTCGGAATGTCATCTTCATTGGTCAGGAGAAACACCGGGGCATGTACAATACGGCTGAGCTTATCTTGCTGGGTAGCCAGCTGGATGATAAATCGTTAGTTGAAATAAAAGCAGGCGTTTCATGCCATGATGTTGTTAATATGCAGTACACATCCGGAACCACTGGGTTTCCTAAGGGTGTTATGCTTACACATTATAATATACTGAACAATGGTGTTGCAACCGGGCAATGTATGAACTTTACTGCGGATGAACGTCTCTGCGTTTGTGTTCCGTTGTTTCATTGTTTTGGCTGCGTACTGGCACTTTGTGCTGTAATAACACATGGTGCGACGATGGTAATGGTTGAGAACTTTGATCCGCTCATGGTACTTGCTTCAGTCCAAAAAGAGAAATGTACCGCTCTCTATGGAGTGCCAACCATGTTCATTGCCGAGCTTAACCATCCGATGTTCAGCATGTTTGATCTATCGACCCTCAGGACAGGAATTATGGCAGGTGCCCCTTGTCCCATCGAAACAATGAATGAGGTGATGAATAAGATGCACATGTCTGAGCTTATCATAGTTTACGGTCTTACCGAATCGTCGCCTGGAATGACTGCCACAAGGACGTATGACGATCCTCATATCAGGAGTACAACAGTCGGAAAGGCATATCCTGCTGTTGAGGTAAAAGTCGCTGATCCGGAAACAGGCACCGAACTAAAACCTGGTCAACAGGGTGAATTATGTTGCCGTGGATATAACGTGATGAAGGGCTATTATAACAATCCGGAGGCTACTGCGAAGGCTATTGACAGCGACGGATGGCTTCATTCAGGTGATCTGGGTGTGATGGATGCGAATGGATATTTTCGAGTAACCGGACGTATAAAAGATATGATCATCCGTGGTGGAGAGAATATCTATCCCCGGGAAATAGAGAATTTTTTATATACTATGCCTCAAATCCAGGCAATTGAGATTGTAGGTGTGCCAAGCCCGAAATATGGTGAACAAGTTGGTGCCTTTATTACATTGCGTCCAGGTCAGGACCTTACTGAGGAGGATGTTATTGATTTCTGCCGGGGCAAAATATCAAGGCATAAAATTCCAAAATACATCTTTTTCGTAAACGAATTTCCAATGACAGCAAGCGGGAAAATTCAAAAGTATAAGTTACGTAACCTTAGTATGGAATTGTTGAAAGACAGGGGTATCGAAGTGATTTAAGGATCGGAATATCCCACATAGATAAAACCCTTTAGGATCCTGTTTGTCTGACCCAGTTTCAGCACATAGTAGTAAGTCCCTGAGGGTACACGTTCCAGGGTTTTTAAAGTTCCTCGTGTGATCTTTCCATCCCATATATAATTATTTCCGGAGCTTCTAAATACTGGTACTCCTGAACGTGAATAGATTATTAAGGTTGACCCTTCATATTTTTCGAGCCCTTTGAATTCGAGTACATCATTTATTCCATCTCCATTGGGTGAGATTCCTTCCGGGATAAATAAATAACTGTCGAGTATTTCGATTGATACTTTTGTTGAATCACGTCCTCCCCCAATATTACAGATAAGATATTCAAATTCATCATAACCTGGCTTTTTGATTTGAGGACTATATGTGATCGAGTTATCTGTGTTTATTTTCGTCCTTCCCCGTACAGGGTTCTTAATAACCTGAATGTTAGACCATGCAACCGAAGAAAAATCATTTTCAAGTACATTAAATACCGTATCCTGCACCCAGGTAATCCTGTAATGATCCGGGTTGGCTTTCACTGTATAAATCTCAAAAGGAACAAAGTAATCTTTAGTATTCTGACATTTATAGATATCGGTGATCGTCAGACGATACATACCCGCTCCGAGAATCTTTACTGAAGATTCGCTGTCCGGACCGATTATTCTCCCTTCGTTTGTTGTCCATTTATAACTAATTTCCGTTCCTATTGACAGAATGCCATCAATGATCAGACTTCCGTCTTTTTCAATTTCACCAGACGAAGAGACTACTGCTGATGGAAAGGGATCGACGTGAACAGTCAATGAATCGTTGTCTGTATTACCATTGCAATCTGTAATCATTAATCTTATTAGTATATCTTCAGGGACAAGGCCACAGGTATCTGTCAGGAAAGAAAAATTTGTACTTGCTCCGTAAGTTGCTGACAAAAAACCACAAGAGCCCGAAAGTGACCAATTATAGGTTAGATTCTCTCCAGAGGATTGCCAACCATTGAGACTAATTTGTCCGCATGCGCCACTCAGTATTCCGGGAATACCGGGAATGATCTTTTCGCTGGCTATAACTGCCCGAATGGCAATGCTGATGTCCATTGTGTATTGAGTCGCGCATTCACTATTGTCAGGAGTAAAGGTATACCTGCCAATTTTTGCAGTTGTTGCATCAATTAATGGAGGGTTCCATGTTCCGGTGATGTTGTTTGTCGAGATTGCTGGCAATTCAGGCGCAACAGAATTCTGGATTAATGGTCCTATTTGCGTGAATAAGGGAACTACCGGACCAATAACTGTCGTAATTAATTGTATGGGTGATGCACAAAGTCCGGCCGTCGGAGTAAAGAGATAGCTGCTCATTGCTATTGTTGAGGTAGAAATAACCGAAGGATTCCAGGTCCCGGTTATGGAAGGTAAATTCAATGAACCTGTTGGCAACTCCAAACCCGAACTATTTTGACAAACTGTGTCAGGGAGTTCAAATTGGGGAATAGACTGTGATAGAATTTCTATATTCATTGTTGTCCTGGAAGCACAGGTCCCGGAATCAGGGTTAAATGTACAGACAGTGATTCCTGGTGAAGCTGTATTGATCACGGCAGGATTCCATGTTCCGTTTATGATTGGGGTATTTGTAGAATGAAGAGGTAGAATCGGTGCCAAATCATTTTGACAGATTGGACTGATACGCGCAAAGGTTGGACTGATCAGGGGAATTGTTGTAACAGCTGCATTATAACCGTACGAACACATGGACTCAGAAGGTGTAAAACGGTAGGTATCTGTTCCGGAACCCTTTGTATTAATCCTCGCAGGCAACCAGGATCCGTTAATGCCATTAGAAGAATTAACAGGAAGATCAGGAGGTCTGCTATTTTCACAAAGCGGACCAATGATTGAAAATTCCGGCTTTAGCTTTTCCTTTATAGTAATATCTTTTTTGAAGATATTTATGCAAACACCTGTATTCAGAGGATTAAAAATGTATCCTGATGTTCCCGGCAGGGTTGTGTTGATTGTAGAAGGTCTCCATTTGCCTTGGATTTCGTTGTTTGAAATGACAGGTAAAACAGGAGCCTTGCTGTATTGGCAAATTGTTTCGGCCAACTCGAAAATAGGGGTTATACTATTATTTATATAAATTTCCATCGTTACCGGTGAGCTACAGCAGCTGGCATCAGGAGTAAATGTATAATTGGAAAGTTCGGTTACCCCTGTATTAATTGCATCGGGACTCCATGTTCCCCTAATTTTGTTTAATGAAGTAGCCGGCAGTTCGGGTGGAACACTGTTTTGACACAAGGTATCGAAAGGTAAAAATTCAGGAATTATATTGGAAATAGTTGAAATATCTTTCCGGATGACAACTGCGCATTCTACATTTGGGGTAAAAATGTAGGAACTTATTCCTTCGGATGTTGTATTTATTATTGTGGGTTCCCAGTATCCAGTGATATTGTTAGAGGATTTAACTGGCAAAACAGTAGTACTGTTGAGGCAAAGTGGTCCGATATTCTCAAATATCGGTCTTACTTTTTCCAGGATTGATACGGGTATTTGTGTCTTACTGGCACATAGACCCGGAGAAGGAGTGAAAGTGTAACTATTGGTTCTGACTATTGAAACGCCGATTACTGAAGGATTCCATGACCCGGTTATACCGTTTAGAGAAGTTGTCAACAGCAGGGGTGCCGTTGTATTCTGGCAAATAGGATCTATGTTTTCGAATTTGGGATTAACTGGCTCGGTTATTGTAACCGAAATTTTTACGGATATTGCGCATTCATCACCAAGAGGGATGAAGGTGTAATTTGCTGATCCTGTATAATCTGTGTTAATTGACTCCGGGTTCCATGACCCTGCTATCCCATTTGATGAGGTTGAGGGCAAAGCGTTTGCACTTGCATATTGACAATAGGGGCCGATTGTTTTAAAGAATGGTATAACCGGAGCGTTAATAGTTATTTGAATTGAAAGTGAAATTGCACATTGTCCTGGCCGGGGAGTAAAAGTATAGGTTCTTATTCCGGAAATCGTAGCAGTAATAATTGAAGGGTTCCATGTACCGGTAATTCCATTGGTTGATACTGCAGGCAACAGCGGAGGGGTGCTGTTGAGGCAAATCGCATCAATAGGTTTAAAGACAGGTGTTAATTGAACAACAGTTTCAATAATAATTTCAGTTGTAGGTTTTGATGTGCAGTTTTTATCATTTGTAACCGAATATGCATAGGTTCCGGGTGCAAGTCCTGTGATTACAGATGAAGTGCCTGTTCCTTTGCTTATTGTTCCGTCAGGCGATCTGGTAAGGAACCATATTCCTGTTTCCGGTAATCCGGATAGTGTTATACTTCCGGTTTCAGAATTGCAGACTGGCTGAGTAATGGCAATGACAACCGGAGGTAAGATTTGCTGTACATGTATTGTTATTCCATTGGATATTGTCTGAATTGCAGAGGTACATGTTTCATTTGAGGTCATTGTTACAGTGATTCTATCACCATCGACGGGAATCATCGTAAAATCTGGTGTCCTCACTCCTGAGTCTCTTCCGTTTACATTCCATATAAAACCCGGCATCGAACCACCATTTTGGGCTTTTGATCTAAATGTAACAGGAATATTGTTGCATACAATAGAATTATCTGCAGTAATTGTAACTGACGGGATTAGAAGTTGATTTATAATGATCTTCACTGAATCCGTTGCAGCATTACATAATCCTTTAGCCTCGGCGGTTAATTTCAAAAATACAGTTCCTGTAAGCTTGTCCGCTGATCCCGGATTATAGGTAGGATTTATCAGTGTAGCGTTATCAAAATGTCCATCTCCGGAACTGGTCCATAAAATTGCACTGTAATCTGACCCTTCTGCTTCATTAAGAGAGACAGAATTTCCGGCACATATTATTAATTGATTTCCCGCTGAAGCAAACGGTGCAGGAAATACGTGAACCTCTCCATGTTGGATTGTGTCGCACCCAAGGGTCGAATATTGAGTAGCCACAAGGTTGAAAATTCCAGGTTTAGTCCATGTAAAGACTATTTCATTTCCTGTTTTTTGTTGTCCGGTTAGGGGATCAATGGCTGTGAAACCCGTACCACCGGAATTTTTTATTGGAATAGGAATGCCGGAAATAGTTAGCTGCCAAATGTATACTGAGCCAGGTTCTCCATCAATCCGATAATGCCGTTCAGCACCCAAACATACTTTATCGATCACATAGTTCTGACCCGCTGCCTGAAAAGCAACCATCAGAAAAAGTATTACGACTATTTGTTTGAGCATCCTCAATTATTTTGTATTATTTGAATACTTCCTACCAAAAAACCTCTCCCTATCCCACCTTCTCCCCATCCCCCCATCCCACCTTCTCATTTTCTCACCTTCCCCTCTCCCCATCCCACCCCCTCCCCATCCCACCTTCCAATTTTCTCATTTTCTCATCTCACCCTCTCCCCAACTCCCCATCCCACCATCTCATCTTCCCCTCTCTTTTCACGGTATATATAAGTATATCAATGAACCTGAAGGCTTTTGATTAACCTGAAGCAGAATAGCATTTGATTTGGTGTTATTTGTTCCGTTCCGGTCAGATACACTCGTAATCCAATAACTTGTTGTCATTTTAGGACTTACATTATGAGTGTAAGGTGTTGAATTAATGGTGCTTATTGTCCATGATTCAAACCCGTCAGAAAATGTGAGGATCCAGGGTTTGGTTCCTGTAAGGATAAAATTTAGCATGACAGTTTCGCCTGTGCAAATTGGAACCGGCTGCAGGATTATTCCGGTTGGAAGACTTTCTTTTACAGTAATAATCCCTATTTTCAGGTTACTTGGGCAACCTGAGGCATCCGAGGCGGTAACTTTGAAAAAGTAAGTTCCGCTTTTGAGCCATTTTATTGTAGCAGATGATTCATTATTTGCACTTTGAAAAACTGCAGAGGTTATTGGACAATTACCTGGTGTGGTTGCAAAGTTTATGCTTTGATCACTATATAGTTCCCATTTATAACTTGTGTTTATTTCTTGTCCGACTGAAAGTTTTGTTGTATCTCCTGAGTTCACAACAGGCTGCGCCATAACATCAGTCAAAGCCCAAAGGTGCATCAGCATAATTAACCAGCCTGTGCAACGTATTGTGAACAAGAGTTTCATCATTTAGTTTTTGAGATAAATTCTATAATTAACTAAATAATAATACATTAGAACCCAGATGGGATCCTTTTTTGAACAAAAAATTCTGACATACGCTGAATTAACAGGTAAGTCAGAATTTACAGGTGCCATGGTTCACCACTTCACGTATACAGGATAACGGAGTTAACACCTCAGGCAGACTGCTTCTTGTTTTTTTGCATGAAGGAGTCATTTCCCTGGGAGGACCGTGTGTATTTTCTGTCATAATTCATTTCCGTTTCATCAGGTAAAAAATATTTTGCTTTCAGAGATTTCCTTTGATTATCAGTTGATAGAATCAAATTCTCATTCGATATTTATGGCGTTACAAATGGTAATGCAGGAATAGCTGCCACGACTTTCGGCCGGGCTGTAATTGTTTGTGTTGCTTTATCTTCAAAATCTGTTTGTGTTGCGCAGGAAGTATTGACAACGTCCTTTTCCCCGGCCAGATTTGTACCATTCACCGAGAGGGCAATCAGATCTCCAGTCAGATTTTCATGAGTACCATTGGCAATGGTGACTTTTACATAAAGAGAAACACCAGTTGTAGTATTGATAACGGCAGGATCTACTGTTATCGGTGCCGCTGTACTGTAAGTAGTAGTGGTTAAAGTGGTTGCAATTGCCGATGTTGCCATTAAGGCATCCGTAAATACATTAATTGAAGTAACAGTCTGACCTGCCGCTAATCCGGAAACCTGGAAAGATGGAGTATATCCTCCGGTAAAATTCGCAGCAACGACTTCAAAATACAGGATATTCGTGCCATAATCGGTTACTATTGCTCCAACACCACCTGTGACAACATAGGTTGCGCTTGCAATATTTGATGCGCAAAGCGAGTAGGCAGCTGCATATGCAAGTGTTTCCTTTGACTGATCCATATTTTTGATGTCTACGGTGAATCCATTGACCGCGGTGATCTGGTAGACTTTTAAATTATTGGCACAATTTGTCCCTGTAGCGTCATTTTGCAATACCACAAAAGTCGGAGTAGTCGTGGTTGTTCCAGCCAAAGTTGCGCTTGACCAGGTTATATCAACATTATCCAGTGATCCGGCGGTTCCATAATTAGTGCTTGTTCCTAATAAACCATTGCCAGCGACAGTCAGCCTTGTGCCGGAGTTGTTTACAGTTGGGCCGGCAGGTGATGTCGGCGTTGTTATGAAATTAACATCTTTTGTTGCCCACCACTGAAAGTTTCCCCCTGTTGGGTTAACTGTGGCTGAATAATTATAGGGTACACCAGCTAACGGATGTAATGCATCGGTTGTGCATGCTGTAAGTGGCTGAGGGGCTGATCCTGCTTTCATCTGTCCGGATGTTACCGTTGCAGTTAAAATCAAAAGAAAGAAAATAAAGAATTGCTTTTTCATGATAATAAAAATTTGAAATGATACTTAAATAGTTGATAATAAAAGATATAAAATTTTTATTGCTGTTGCCAATATTCAGTTTATAACGTTGTAAGGGGAATAGCAATAGGTTCTTACCACCTGTATTTTGGGAGGACTTCTCCCCATTTTCTGAATGATAAAAATGCTGGGAAACGGGTTCTTTGAGGTGACGGCTTTCATTTTATAATATTTGGTCGTGGTTTGATTATAATATTTTGTCTTTGTGGCAGAGATTCGTTACCCGCACAATCTCTTATCCAATAGGTTATAGAATGAGTAATATTTGCGAAATTCACCCCATCTCCGTAAAAGAGTATGATTCCTGAAATGTCCGATGGCTGTCCATTCCCTGAAACGGATGGTCTTGTAATCAGGGTATATGGAGGAACAGGATCCGGAGTTGGAGAAAAATCTGCCTGCCAGCGTATTTGGAGTGGAAGGCAGTCCAATAAAGTACAATTATCTGTAAAGCCTGACGGGTCCAGATCTAGCCTTGTGTCCCCGTGTGAAAAAGTAAAGTATTCCGGCCGGTTGGAATTAATATCCATCGTAGCTCCCAGATAGACTGCCGAGCGAATATTTTCAACACATTCTGAAAAGGTAGAATGCAATAAAAAAGAGGGACGAATGTTATCATTTACACCGATTGTTTGGGAACAATTCGTTGAAGCTCCATTTTTAATCAGGTTTAGTGTTAAAGTGAACGGTTCGCAAGTTGATCCAGCCAGAACATTGACTGTTTGACCCGTTGTTCCTGAGGTGAAAGAGCCGTTTCCGGAGATCGACCAGTTGTAACTATCCATACCTGGAGGAGAACTGAAAATCGTTGAGGAAGCATTTGTAACTGGAGTAACCGGCGCTATAAGGCAAGGTAGTTCGAGCACAGATATCAAATAATTACAGGTGGATTTGCATCCAAATCGGGTAGTAAGATCAGTAAGCAAAATTGCTCCGGGCAAAAAGGCATTAACAAGTACTGAGGATCCGGCGGCTGAACCATTTATTGTTCCATTTCCGCCAATAGTCCATGAATGAGTAACATTATCCACAGGCTCAGGGGAACTGGTATATATATTTCCTGAGGATCCGGAAAATATGACCGCACTTCCAAGGATCATACACCTTGGTGATGCATTAACAGTTAAAGTCCTGCTTCTGCTATCGCTTGTAACATTACAATCTGCACCGGAGGATCTAAAAATAACAGTAACCTTGTATTGTCCTGTCTCAGAAGGAGTTGAATTTGTGAATATTAAACGATCCGATGTAGCCCCCGAAATGGCACCTCCATTTGTAACGGCATCCCATTGTCCCGGGTTATTCCATTTTTTCCATTGATAGGATACTATATTTGAAGGATACGAGGTAGTAACCAGGTAAGAATAATTATTGCCCTGACAAATAATCACATTCGTTGCTGCAGGAGTGATTCCGGTAATTTCGTTTACTGTTAATTTTACAGGATTGGAAAGTGTCACGCAATTTCTTGTGTTCGAAATAACAGCGCGGTATTGAGTTCCATCGGGTGCACTCGTGCTGCCAACATTTTGAATTCGTATTATGTCAGGTGATGGATAGGAGATGTTTGGTTCGCCGGCTAGTGGAATCCCGGCAAAGATGCCTGATGGATATTTCCTTTGCCAGCTAAACACTAATCCGGAACCTGTCGCAACAACCTTAAAACTTACGATATGACCTTCACAGTCAAGTTCATCAGTTGGTTGTGTTGTGATTACCGGCAGAGCTGCAATATTGATTATCGTAAAAATAATAGCCCCAAAATTATCAGTATAAGATATGTTGCTTGTTCCGGCTGAAATACCCATCACTAAGCCTGTTGAATTAATCGAGGCTACACCAGGACTGCCGGAAATCCATGGATTAACAGTTGCAGGGATCCCTGAACCGGTTAATTGGGTGGTTGATCCAATGCAGACCGTGACAGTGTCGGTGGATATGTTACGGATTAATGGCTTTTGTGCAAAAACAAATTCCGGAATTAGTAAGAGCAGGACAATATATATACAAGTATCTGGCAGAAAGGATTTTTTGTCCCCGAAATATCGTTTGGAACCGACAACAATACAGCTATGGGAATTAGTGAGCATTTATCAAAGTTATCGCATCCCATTGCTGTAGTCGGTTATTAACCGGATACTTCCGTTTATATCCGTTTATAACCGGCTAATAACGGATATAATATTGAAATACTGGAAGATATGTTTTTTAGAATTTTTTTCTAATGAAATTTTAAATATAAATCACATACATAACAACACGGTGGAGGGCTGCCAAAAGCCTTATTAGCTGGGTTTCTGACAGGCTAATATCCAATGTAGATAAAGCTCTTTATTATCCGACTGGTAGGACGCGTTATTTTCAATACGAAATAATAAGTTCCTGTTGGAACAAGCTGATGATTTGCCATACGGCCATCCCAATCATTTTTGTAATCAAGGCTTTGATAAACAAGTTGTCCCGATCTCGTATAGACATAGAGCTGTGAATTTGGGTGATTTTGAACCAAATCCCTGAATACCATTTTATCATTTGCTCCGTCACCATTTGGCGAAAATCCTTCAGGTGCTATTGTCCCAATATCATAAATTTCGATAGTAACGGTAGCAGAGGCGCAGAAATCAAGAGTATCACAGACTTCATAAACAAATTTGTCGAATCCAGTCTCTTTTCCCTGAGGCGTATAAGTAACTGTACCATTTGGATTTACCTTGGTAATACCACGTGATGGCAACTCAGTAACAATCACAGAGCCAGGTTTTAAATAAACGGATGACCGGTCATTGTTCAATATCTGAATTGTTGTATCCTGATCCCATGCAATTCTAACAAAATCAGGATTTGCAATTATTGAATGGAATTCAAGAGGATATTTAAATGTTTTCGAATCCAGACAGCCATGAATATCTGACACTTCCAGTTTATATAGTCCTGCTCCGAATAATTTGGCACTTGATTGGTTATCAGGGCCAACAATTTTTCCTTCCGCTGTCGACCACTTATACTTAATATCTGTACCTGTGGATACAGATCCGTCGATAATCATACTTCCATCTTTCTCTATACTTCCGGACGAGTAGACATTTGCTACTGGCGGACTATCTACCCTGATCGTCAGAGTATCCATACTTGTCATTCCATCGCGACCTGTGATCTGCAGTTTCACCCTGAAATTCGCCGGAAGTGATCCGGTATAGGTGGGCGAAAGGCTGAAATTTGTCTTAATTTCAGAAGGCTGATCAACTATGCCTCCCTGATCCAGAACAGACCATTCATACTTAACGATATCCCCAACTGATTTGGATGCGTCCAGATTTGACTGCTGACAAATTCCGGAAATAGACGACCCGGCAATTATTGCATCAATCTGAACTGTTATATCCATTGTTGACTGGGTAGCACATTGGGTAGAATCTGGGATAAATGTATAAGTTGTTGTACCTGTATTTGCTGTATTAATTACACCAGGATTCCATTTACCTGTTATGCCGTTTTGTGAGGTAACTGAAAGCGACGGTGCTACAGAATTCTGAAGTAACGGGCCAATCTGAGTGAATAATGGAGCTGTTCCCTGTATCACTGAAAGTTCCAGGGATGCAATAGAATCACATCCATTCATTCCTGTTAAAACGGTTGAATAGCTTCCTGCGGCATTATATTTTTGTCCATTCCAATTATATGGCAATTGATTTGTACAAACTGTTATACTTGTCATACTGGTTGGATTCTGAAGAACAAGGATATTTAGATTGGCCTTAGTTGCACACTGGTCAGCAGCAGGATTAAACGTATAAACAGTATTCCCCGGTTTAGAAGTGTTAATTGCAATCGGGTTCCAGGTTCCGGTGATTACAGGATTATTTGTTGACTGCAGTACTAAGGCAGGTGCTGCACTATTCTGACAAAGAGGTCCTATCAATTCAAACGTTGGCATGATCTGAGGATTAATAGTAATACTTATTGTTGCTGCAGTCGCACATTGACCGGCAAACGGAGTAAACCTGTAATGGAAAGTCCCTGTTGATGCGGTACTAATGGAGGCCGGACTCCAGGTTCCGGATATTCCGTCTGACGAAATAGCCGGCAATGATGGTGGAATACTGTTTGCACAGAGTGGTCTTATTGTTGTAAATACAGGGATTCCGGGTGAGGTTATGGATATGTCCATCGTAACCTTATTTGCACAAGGTCCTGGATCCGGAGTAAAGGTGTAGGTATTTATTCCAACAGCCGATGTACTGATAGTAGACGGGCTCCAGGTACCTTTAATATTGTTTGTTGAGGTTACGGGCAAAACCGGAGCTACACTGTTTTGACACATCGGTTGAATCTGATCAAATGTTGGCGTGACACTTCCGTTAATAATAATATCCATAGATGTACTCGTTCCGCATTCTCCCTTATCCGGATTAAAGACATAAGTCGATGTTCCTGTTGTAGTTGTGTTAATTGTTGACGGGTTCCACGTTCCTGGGATACCATTCGATGAGGTTAGTGGTAACGTTGGCGGTACACTATTTTGACACCGCGGTCCTATTTGTGTAAATATTGGAGTAACCTTTGAAGTTGTAGTGATATCAATTGCTGTAACAAGTGCACAACCTTCGTTTGGAGTAAATTGGTAACTCATTTTTCCCACTACCGAGGTTGAAATTGTTGAAGGATTCCAGGTCCCGGATATTCCATTTGTTGACGTTAAAGGTAGAGCGGGAGGAATACTGTTAAGACATAGAGGTCCTATTGTGTTAAACGCAGGATTAATTTTGCTTGTAACGGTTACGGGTAAAGTTTCACTATTTGCACACTGTCCAGCTGATGGTGTGAATGTATAGGTATTTGTTCTCACAACTGATACGTTAATGACAGAAGGATTCCAGGTTCCTGTTACTCCGTTTAAGGAACTCAACGGTAATGTTGGTGCAGTAGTATTTTGGCATATAGGCTGAATGGCTGTAAATGTTGGTGTTACCAATGGTAATACATTTACATTGATCGTTAATGGATTTGTACACTGACCCCCGGAAGGAGTGAAAGTATATGTTGCGGTACCAGCCACTGAAGTATTTATTGTTGCTGGATGCCATGTCCCTGTAATTCCATTTGTTGAAATAGCAGGTAAATCAGGTGGGGTGGTGTTAAAACAAATTAATCCAAGGGGTGCAAATACTGGGGCGAGTCGAGGATTTATTGTTAATGTTATCGTAACAGGACTTGCACACAGACCTGCAGCAGGTGTAAATGTGTAGTTTGACGTACCTGCAACAGCAGTATTGATAGTTGCAGGATTCCAGGTACCATTAATACCATTTGTCGAACTCTTCGGCAAGGAAGGTGCTGCTGAGTTTTGACAAATTGGATCGATTGCAGAAAATAAAGGTACTGTCAGACTGTTTGTTGTGATTGACATCGTCACGGAATATGCACATTGTCCGACAGCAGGGGTAAATGTGTAGGTTCTGGTCCCTGCCGTTGACGTACTAATCGTAGCTGGGCTCCAGGTTCCTGTGATTCCGTTTGTGGAAGTTAGAGGCAATACGGGAGCCGGACTGTTCTGACAAAGTGGTGCGATTGCTGTAAATGCTGGAGGGACCTGACTTGTTATTGTAATAGTCATCGTTGCCTGAGTCGCACATTGTCCGGCAGCAGGGGTAAATGAGTAGGTTCTGGTTCCTGCTGTGGCTGTG
>CAINLJ010000034.1 GCA_903850335.1 uncultured Bacteroidia bacterium
AAAAACAAATTGGATTTTCACTTCAATGCAACACTTACCGCAGAACGATTTATGTGCATGTTTGCTATAAACCCAAACACACCAAAAAATCAAAAAATTGTCAAAGAACTACTCAATTATGGCAAAATTGCCGCTTAAAATCTACCGAAGTATTGCATTAATCAAGAGCAGATTTCCAAACTCCTGCTCAATCGTTTTTGCTTCGTTTAGAACATAGCAAACATGAACGTACATATTCTTTTCGGGCTTCTGTGCTATAAAATCTATTTCAACATCGTTAAAAGAACATAACTTTTCCAAACCATGCGCTGCCCAACAAGGACTTTAATTAGCTTGTTAACAATATACTCCGTAATTTTGTTGAGATATTCGGTACGTTCATATCCGGTATCCTATGATTTCCCCTCCCAAACACTGTATGCTCTCATTCTATCAAAGATCGATTGCATATTTTTTAAAGTATGATTGAATATTTTTATTTATTTAAATATTTTTCAAGGGTACTTGAATTTTTTATCGAATTGCAGGAGCATTCCATATCTATTTCAGAAACTTCGGTGCTTTCCTGAATTTTGTATCATTCTCATAGGCATAGGCTATCTCTAACAGCATCGGCTCACTCCAGGCCCTGCCAAAGAAAGAGATTCCGACAGGTAACTCATCAATAAAGCCCATTGGAACTGTTATCGCCGGATAGCCTGCCTGTGCAGCCGCGGATGAGGTTCCAATCTGAAAATAATCCCCATTAGTAAGATCAGTCTTCCAGGCCGGACCACCTGTAGGGGCAATGATGGCATCAAGATCATTCGCATTCATCACCCTGTCAAGACCATCCGCCCTGCTACCCTTTAATAAATTCGCCAATGCGACTTTGTATTCCTCCGAACTGAGATCACCTTTCTTCTGAGCCAGCTCGAGAAAATATTGATTGAAATACCGAAGCTCAACTGAATCTGATTTGTTAAATGCGAGTAAGTCTTCCACATTTTTCACCGGTGATTCCGGACCAAGCGTCTTAAAATATTTATTCAAACCATCTTTAAACTCATAAAGCATGATCTCAAAAGAATAATTCTCAATTTTCTTATCGTCAATAGCGCCGATCTCTATAACCGTAGCACCCTGTTGTTTTAAAAATGCCACTGCGTGCCTGAACAAAGTATCTACCTTAAAATTAATCCCTAATGCAGATTTATCTAAACCAATACGTTTTCCTTTAAGTCCATTTGTGTGTAAAAACTGAGTATAATCTGAATAATATTGCCCTTTTGCTGAGAGCGTTTTTTCGTCTGTTGAATCGATTCCAACGAGTGCACCCAGACAAATTGCTGCATCTCTGACGGTACGCGCCATAGGTCCCGGGGTGTCCTGAGTGAATGAAATAGGAATCACGCCCGACCGGCTTATAAGACCCACCGTTGGCTTAATTCCTACCAAGCCGTTGGTTTGCGAAGGACAGACAATCGAGCCATTTGTCTCCGTACCAATTGCAACCATTGTCAGGTTAGCGGCCACGGCCACAGCTGAACCGGAACTTGAACCACATGGATTTCGGCTCAGATCATACGGGTTTTTAGTCTGCCCTCCTACCCCGCTCCAGCCACTGGTGGATAATTGACCCCGAAAATTCGCCCATTCGCTTAGATTTGCCTTTCCTAAAATTACCGCTCCCGATTCCCTGAGTCTTTTGGCGATGAAACTATCTTTGAGAGGATGGGAATTCTTTAATGCCCTTGAACCTGCTGTTGTGGCCATCTGATCATAGGTATCGATATTGTCCTTCAGGATGACCGGAATTCCATGCATAGGACCGCGGCTCTTCCCAGCTTTTAATTCCTTATCCAGCTCCTCTGCAATCTGAATCGCATCGGGATTGATGGCTATTATTGAGTTGAGTGCGGGACCGCTTTTATCTATCTTCGAAATCCGTTCAAGGTAAGCCTGCACAAGTTCCTTTATTGTATAACGGCCTTCCTGAAAACCTTGCCGGATTTGAAGAATCTCCTGTTCCTCAACCTGAATCCCGGGTGAAGCAGCCTTCGAAATCTTCATTGGTTTGGGTTGACAAGAAACAACCAGCATTAAAAGAATCATCAGGACAAATGCTTGAAATAATGGGTTATCTTTACTTTTCGAATGTATATTCATCG
>CAINLJ010000035.1 GCA_903850335.1 uncultured Bacteroidia bacterium
CAACACACTAAACGATGAAAATGCAAATATTTTCATCGTTTAGTGTGGATGATGCCGAACTCGCCCTATCGGAAAAGCAGAAAAAAAGGCAGATTTTCACAGGAAATATGCTATATTTAACATATTATTTAAATTTAAAGCGAGGAAATTCTAGATTTGAGGTCAGTCCTTACACCAATATGGATCACATTAAGAAAAAGCAGAAAAAAGAGCAGACAAAACAGATAAGGGCAGAAAACAGGCAGAAGAGAGCAGAAAGCTTGCAGAAAATAGTGTGATCAGTGATTCCGCTTACATGAAAAAAGACTTGAACATTTGAAAGGGAATTTTGCGTCAGTGCAACATCATCACCCCTTTCCGGCAGTGGAAGGAATGTGTTGATACCATTTGGTCAATTCTGATCAAAGGGTGTCAAATACTAATGTTCGTTTCGGCCTGCTTCAACTTCTCTTCGTTCGACAAGCTCAGCTATCAAAATGATTAAGGCACAAAGTGACCAGGTCCGTTGGGATATATCATACACTTTTAGGCCGCTAGGAGCATCTTTAAGCGCAAAACCAACAGCAGACCTTAATCTTACTGCTGTCAGAAAATCATTGAAGTGCCCTGCTTGTAACGAAGCATCTTGCCGGTTATCTGTAAAACTTAAGAGTTTCTGGTTTCGGATATCTTCACCCTCATGGTGGAGCGACTTAATTACCGAAAATGACATGATGGTGGTAGCTGAACTGCGCCCCTCATTCCCGAGCCGCATTAGTTTGGTAGGTTCGCTGGTATTCGAATCCTCATAGACAATACCGGCAGTAGGATCAACTCGTAATTTGGCAGAAATAAACCAGCCCCATTGTTCATAAATAGAGTCGTTCGAAAACTTTCCGTATAGATTAAAATAAATTTTTCGTGGAATTTGAAACCGGTAAAATGCCAGTAATTCTCTTCCTGATTTTTTTTCACTCCACCAGCTTTCAGGTAAATCACTTTCATTATCACCTGTCCATATTTCATCCTTTTGATCGTGTGGAAGTACAAGATATCCGTCAACAAAATCTAACTCGGTAAGTGTCTTCTTTTTTCCTTCTGAAAGCGAAAGTGTTTGTGGCACTTCAGAGGGATCACGTGGTTTTAAGGTATTATTTTCAAAATCCTTGGATACGCAAATAAACTCATGTCCCGAATATCGGCTAAATAATACGGGATAAATAAACTTGTCTCCATCCTGGCCTTCGGTATCCTTGATATACCTGCCACTTTTGACTGTGATCTCCCTCTTCTCAATTGGATCTAAGGAAACATAAACAGTATTTGTTTGAGAAATAAACTGATGAAATCGAAACGGCAGATATGATTTCCGTATTGATTGTGATGCAGCTTTATTATTCAGATTTTCCGCCCATAAAAGAACGTCTTTCAAAGTTTCCTCCACTTTGGTTGGGTCTGAACCGGATTCTTGTTGCAGTTCTTCAGCAATGGCAGAAAACTTTTTTGGAATACCCCGTTCAATAAAACCATCAGGTAGGTAATTCAGGGCTATCTTATTTTCAAGCCAGCAGGCAATTGGATGATTGAAAAATATAAAGTCATCGTCCTCTATGTTAATGCCCTTGGCAATAGCTTCCTGAAGATCCCATTCATTGGGACTTTTATTCTCCGGATTGGTACACGTAATTAAATACTCTCCAATGATTTGTGATACATCAAAAGGATCTCCGAAGATCGTCTCAGCAACATTGGCAACTGCCTGTTGTTTTTCAAGTTTGGTCCCCCCTGATGCCATAGTAGCCGAGGTCCCGATTGTAACAATTTTACCTTTTGCAAGATTCTTAATTCGTCTGATCAGCATCGAAACATCCGAACCTTGCCGTCCCCTGTAAGTATGTAATTCGTCAAAAACTAAAAACTGAAGGTTATTGCTCATCGAATCCCTCATCCATTGTTCCGCCTGGCGGGTCATGATGAGCTCAAGCATCATATAATTGGTGAGGATGATATCTGGTTTCTCCTTCCTGATTTTATCCTTTGTTTCCGTGTTTTCCTGCCCTGTATATTTTCGGCAGACAATCGGAAATCGCGCGCTTGTTTTGGTTTGCAGGTATTCAATTTTTAAATCCAGAGTATTCAGATCATTGGGAATAATGGTATCAGAAGGTGCTTTGCCAATCAGGTAATTCATTTCAAATTTCTTGATCTCCTCCTCCTGCGAATTGATCAGGGCATTCATTGGATATACAAGGATCGCTTTAACCCCATTATTCTGAGTACTGTTGTCCTGAAGTAATTTATTAAAGATAGTGGCTAAATAGGTAAGGCTCTTACCTGAGCCAGTTCCACTGGTAACTACAAAACCTTTCCCCTGGATTCCAATTTTAAAGGCTTCAACCTGATGTTTATACAATTTGTAATCACCGAATATAGCAGGTAATTCAAGATGAATTTTGCCCAAGCTGGCCAATTCTTTTAAAGTTTCACCCTTTTCAAACGATGGATTAAACTGAATCAGCGGCTCCGGCATAAAACCCGATTCTTCGAATGCTTTTTCAACGACTTCCTTGATTCGATTGTCTTTTATGGATAAGAAACTTTTTATGTAGGATTTATAGTCGTGTATGATGCTGGAATGAAGACTGAAAATATTCATAGTACTTTAATCAAGATTTGGGTTAGGTAAACTATCAAAAATATTGCCTTTTTCTCATCATTCAAATGTACAGAAAGTAAAACGGCAAGACATAATCATTGTGTTAAAAATTTATTCATCCAAATATGAGTATCCATTTATGTCAATCACTTGAACTATATCCAAATAGAAACGATAAGCGTTATTTTTGTGATTGCAATCTTAAAGTCTCTTTTTGAAGCTGTATCAAAGACTGATCCTTGTATTTATAAGTTTAATTAACTCATGTTTAAACCAATTAAAATATAATTATGCTCTATAATCCTCAAAATATATTCCGTTTATTCCCGACACTAAAATCAATTACCCTCTTTTAAATACCTTCAAAATACTCTTTGCCCTGGTGCACTGTGTATAAAACTGTTTCTTCTCTTCCGATACTGCCGCTTCATTTAGGATCAACAAAACCACATTGCTTTCCAACCCTTTGAAACGGGTGATCGAAGTAAAGTATAATTCATTTGGCTCGCGAGGCGAGTTAATATCCCAGGCTTTAAATTTGAAGCTGGCCAGAGCGTTTACCGAAGCAAAGGGATGGTCATTCATGTGACCATCGATAAGAATCAGGATATCCTGAAGCTGAATCTTTTCAATCTGCACAAGACCTAAAACAGACCGTGACACTTTGCCGATCAGATCATCAGTGTCTGTATAACCGATAGTTTCCACATCAATTCCAACAGGGGTGTTGCTCGAAGTAATTTCAATTCCGGTTGATCTGGTCACAAAATCACAGATTTTCCGGGTGTTCCTGTAATTGTTATGCAGTTTAAATGGGGTGAAAGTATCCTTTCCGGGAATTGAAAACCGGCGCTTAAAGATATTTTGATTTTCATCAAAAAACATGATAACCTGACTTTTGGGGTGTGTATATTTAAAGATCGTCCGCAGCCAGGTGTGCTCAAAATCCTGTGCTTCGTCAATGATCAATACGTCATACTTTTTCTTTAAATTGTTTTTAGTAGTAGTCTCGTCAAATTTATCGGGAAGCAGACGCATATGAAAATCATCTCCTCTCTCGGGGTTCCGTGTAAGCCAGCCTGAATCGTGCTCCTCAACGCGCTTATAGGCAAAGGTGTGAAATGTGGATACTGTAATATTCTCAATGGTTAGGGTAGCTTCCAGTGCAAGCGCCAACATCCGGTTAAAGCATAAAAACAGGACAGACTTCCCTTCATTTCCAAGATCAATGGCTGCGCTTGTGGCCAGCAGTGTTTTGCCGGTTCCTGCGCCGCCCGAAACAGCAAGCTTTCGGATCTGGTAAAGACTCGCAAAAAAGCTCTTTTGCTCTCGTTCGAGATGAAGGAACTGTTCATCAAATCTCTTGAGTTGTATGTTTAGCGGCTGAATAATTCCGAGCCCTCGTAATAAGCTGGTTCTTAATTTAGTGGTATAGAAATCAATTGGCTCACCCGAAAACTGATCGTATTTACCTTTGATCTTTTCAAAAGCCAGATCAATACATTCTTTGAACAGTGAGAGCGAATCAAAATCCAACACCTGCCAGGGCTTCATATTTACCGGGGTAAAATCGCCAGCTGTATTGTAACCTTCCGGAAACCACAGCACCCATCCAACCGGAACATTCACTAAAAGAGAGGGGAACCTGTGAACCAGATTGTGCTTGTTCTTCCTGGCCTGTCCATCCGGTCCCGGGTTTAATCTATGCCCGTTCTGAAACCAGCAATTCTCTTTCGCTGAATAGGTGAGTTTCCCACCCTTGACCTCGATCACCAGCATTGCATTGAACCGGTCGTTCCGCTTATCAATTACAAGAAAATCGATTTCATAATCGTCATTTTCACGGCTTCCGGAACCGCTAAAGGTCTTTTGGTAATAAACATCATAATCATCGGCAGGTAGTGCAGATAAGGCATGATACACCCTTTTTTCGGCAATATTTTCATAATCATCCGGAAAATGAGGGGGGTAAATCATAGGTTATGTAATTGGCGGTTAAAATTCAGGTTAAATTGAAATTTATTATTCCAAAAGGTAAATATTTCATAAAGGCTCAGGTATAATTCTCAAAGGTAAGGAATAATTACCTCAATTGCCTCTACTAAATATTCATCTGCATATAATTTGTTTTTTAAAGGTCAGATGGAATAGCCATGGTGATATTTTCATTTTCGGTTTGTGATTTCTCCGCCATGGCTATTTCATGCATTTATTTTATCCAATTCCCGTTCAATCCGGTGAACAAGGTAGAAAGGCAGGTTAAGCAG
>CAINLJ010000036.1 GCA_903850335.1 uncultured Bacteroidia bacterium
ACCTCATTTGAATATTTTTTAAAAGCATTTTCTACAAATATAAACGGTGCTCTGCACCTTTAAGCATTTATTAACAGGTTTTATCCAATAGAATAAGAAATTGTCATATAAATAGTACCTATCAAATCGTTTAAAGAAAAATAATGTCCACAACTTTTTTATCTGATCCCACATATAAAGGTCACAGAAAAGAATCAACCTTTGGGATCAATCTAAGAGAGTATTTTATGGCTTCCGTTAGTGCTTCTTCGTACTTGGAATATACAGGATCTTTGGGATGCCATCTGTGAATTATCTTATCGACATGAATATTATCAATATTATAATACCAGGAGCTATGGTATTCTTTTCTCTGGAGGCAAATAGTAATGTTTATATCTTTCATCTCCATTAGCCATTTTGAAACAAGCTCAAGTTCAGGTAAAGGATATATTGCAGTGAATGTGCCACGATTTTCAACAAATATTTCATTATTGATAACCACTAGTTTTAAATTATCGTGGAGTTTATGTATTTTATCTTTATCATCCTTTAAAATGAATTTTTTGGATTTAAGAAAGCATCCTCTTTCAACTAATGCTACAGCTGTTTCAATATCAATTAAGTCAAGTTCTAATTCTTCCATTTGTTGTTGAAATATAAGCGTTACACTGCACATGATAAAGTTTTCTTAACATACAACTGAGTATAATTTGGTCAAACTGCCATAACAGCTTTCACCTAATTGCAATCCTTGTTTATGAACACTTGTATCCTATCAATTCTACGTGCCAAGGGCATAAATT
This sequence comes from uncultured Bacteroidia bacterium, assembly GCA_903850335.1. Classification (GTDB taxonomy): domain Bacteria; phylum Bacteroidota; class Bacteroidia; order Bacteroidales; family Prolixibacteraceae; genus JAAFHB01. The sequence continues at coordinate 786 of CAINLJ010000036.1, forward strand.
TAATGATATTTTAGTTTCAAAAAAATGAATTTAAGCTGATAAATATATTTTTAATTTCATTGAAATTCAATAGTTTAAAATTATCAATGTAATCCTGGGAAGCCCGGATTTGCCTTTTTTCCGGAGAGGCCGCCAAAGCCAATAGAACTAAATTTTTAAAAGAATTGAAATTCTCAGAATTACATTACTTCTTCCGGATCAGGAATTTAATCTTATAGTAATGTTAACACATTCAGCACTTTGTTAATTTTTCGATAAGGATGCGGAAACACAAAAACGGGGGCTAAAATCTTTCGATATTTGTGGCAAAACATCGAATTTATGTATTGGTACGACGACGAAATCAAACAACTTGAAGGCACACAAATTCCAATAAAAGGGAAGAATAAGCGGGTAGTTTTTTATGGAAGTTCTTCTATTCGGTTATGGGAAAATCTCTCTGCCGATTTTCCCGAATTTGAAACAATTAACCGTGGATTCGGAGGTTCAACACTAGCTGCCTGTTGCTGGTTTTTTAAACGGCTGATCCCACAGCTGAGCCCGGACATAATGGTCATATATGCCGGAGACAATGATTTGGGGGATGGAAGGCATCCGGAGGAGGTTTACCTGAACTTTCTTAATATGACGCAACTTATCAATCGGTTTTGCGGACCGATTCCTGTTGGATTTATATCTGTAAAAAGCTCATTATCAAGAATTCAACTCTATAATTCCATTGAATACACAAATAAAATTATCAAGGCAGAAATCGACCTGAACTATCCTGCTTGTACCTTTATAGATGTTAATTCAGCCATGCATGAAAATGGAGTTGATGAAAGAATTTTGTACGAATCAGATGGATTACATTTAAGTTCTGAGGGTTATAAAATATGGGCCAAAGAGCTCAGGCTTCAGTTTTTAGAAAAATTTATTCATCCTTTACCGAATACCGAAAATCTGATCAAATTTTAATAACATAATCGTTATGAATCGCGAATATCATAAATGGTTTAGCCCAAATTTAAATCGTGAGATGGAACTACTTATTTATGGGCATAGTGGTAAACGTGTAATACTTTTTCCGACACGAACGGCACGTTTTTATGACTACGAAAACTGGAACCTTTTTCAGACATTTCAACATGAAATAGAAAATGGTATTATCCAGGTTTATGCATTAGATAGTATTGATCAGGAGAGTTTTTATTGTTTTTGGGCCCATCCGGAAGGACGAATTCAGCGCCATAATCAATACGAGAATTATGTTATTAAAGAGGTAATTCCCCTGACTTCTCAAAAAAATCATAATCCTCACTTAGTGTCTGCCGGATGTAGTATGGGAGCGTACCATGCTGTCAATATATCGTTTCGGCATCCCCACTTATTTAGTAAGGTTGTGGCATTAAGTGGACGTTATGATCTTACCTTGAATTTAGGAATGTTTCAGGATCTTCTTAGTGGATATTATAATAATACAGTATACTACAATATTCCAAGCCATTACGTACCAAATCTTCCCGAGGGGGAACAGTTAAATCACATTAGAAGGCTTCAAATTACAATAGTTTGTGGAAAAGAGGATGTTTTCTTTCAAAATAATCTGGAATTCAGTCAATCTCTTTGGAATAAGAATATTTCCCATAATTTCTACGAATGGGATGGTTTGGCACATAAGGTAAAATTCTGGAAACAGATGTTACCGCTATATTTATGTTGAGGAATGGCCTTTTAATATTGATTTACAGAATTTTTCACTATCCAAGACCATCGGGACTGAGTTTTGTGGGAGAGTTTCTTCTACTGTTAGTTTTTAAATTGTTAAGATCCAATGTACTATGTGCTAAATGAATTGCATTTTTTCGATGTTAAGCAGACTGAATTTGCTTTATTTGTGATTTTTACCATTCTTTGTCGAATTTAATACTATTTCTTTTAACATTGTTTTTTCTCGTAATGGATTCCAGGCATGAAAAAAATGTCAGTATATGATTTGAAAAGGAAGTTATTAACTTTAGTATTGGTTCACCAACACAATATTATATACCTTGCGTGGGCCATTTTTGTGACTGTCGGAGCTCTTCAAATGTGTAAAGTAAGAGGAGGTTTCATTACAAATTATGGAGCTGATATCATAGCTCCGATAATGGTTTATTATGGAATAAGGACTAACAAGACAATCCTCTCAAGGTTTCTCCGGAAAGGAACTAATCCGATCCAGACTTTAGTTATTGTTTGGACTTTTTGTATAGTATGGGAAATATGTCAAAAATTTGATTTGTCAGGTACAGTTTTGGTTATAACCCGGGGAACTTTTGATATTTGGGATATTGTAGTCTACTCTGCGACTCTAGTAATTTGCTATTATTTTGATATTTCATTACTGAAATTAAAACGAGAAAATTAAAATGTCCTTACTGCCCTGACAAATAGGTTACGGCTTCTATAATCGGAACCTTGACTACCGTCTCCAAGATGCTGATTACAGGCTGTGTTATATCCGAATTGGGTCGAACTCCAATAGTACTTGTGAGACAGATTACCGATAGCGTCCTGATTAATGTATAGCTGGTTCAATTCAAATTTAGAGGGTAAAAACCAGTCATCATAACCATCCAAAGACAAATCAGCACATAATTTCGCAGCATAATTTCCAGGACCCTGACAGGAGATTATTTCCTTTGTATTTGTTGATCCTGAACCAATGGAAGTTCCCGTCGCTACTGTTTTTTTATACTCTCCATTATTCCAGGGAATACCTGCACTTTGGTCTTCAGGAGCTACAATTAACCCATGAAACTCACCAATAATGAATCCATTATCCCCTTTTTGAAATAAGTAAGCAATTATTCCACCCTGGAACCTATCACCGATTATTGGTTTTCTCCGTTTAAATGGATCCATTTGAAAACATTTTTCAGTCTCATTTATATGTCGGGAGTTGAAATCTGAAATTTTGCACTTTAAAAGGAATACCTGCTAAACAGGTTTTAAACTGGTACCTCCATGTCAATTATCAGTGTCAATTATCCATGTCAATTACCAACCGTTTATTCTTAAACATGATCATCGTCAAAATCCTCTTCATCCTCCAATTCTACTCTTTCCTCATCCCCTTCATCATCTTCACCATCACCTAATTCTGTTCTTTCGTCTCCCTTTTCAAGTCTACTATAAAGGAAACCATTTAATACTATTTCTTTTAACATTGCCTTTCTATTTTCCTTTTAATTTCATATCTAACCTATACTTGACGAACTGAATAATTTCCTTTGCGATATTTTTTTCGCATGCTTTCTCAAGTCCTTCGAAACCTGGAGAAGAGTTGACCTCACATATTTTAAATCCGTCATCATCAAAAAGCAAGTCAATACCGGCTATATCCAAATCCAGTTTTTTGGCAATTTCCAGAACGAGCCATTCAATTTCCGGAGTAATCTCAAATTTTTCGATGGCTCCTCCTCTGGAATAATTGGCTTTAAAGTTACCGTCGTTTGCAGTTCTTTTCATTGCCCCAACAACCCGTCCACCGACAGTTACTACCCGAAGATCCGTTCCATGACTTAACTTTATGAATTCCTGAAAAATTAAATTAACATTAGGGTTCGTATTCTCGATCATGTGCATAAGCTCGTCGAGTGATTGTAGTGTTTGACAAAGAAAAACACCACTTCCCTGGGATCCGGAAATCGTTTTTACGACAACTGGAAAACCGATATGTTTCCTTACAACATCCAGGTCAAGAGGGAATTTGGCTAACATAGTCTTCGGGATTGGCATACCCGATTCTGCCAAGATCTGCAACTGGTATAACTTGTCCTTTACAATGTCAATAGAATTGGCAGAATTAAATGAATAAACTCCAAGTTTCTCAAGGTGACGGATTAGGGCAAGCGCGAAATAGGTAGTACCGGCACCCATTCTGGGGATAATAAAATCGGGTAGCGGAATGGAAACATCATTAACAAATATACTTTTACGGTCGTCGCGATTAACAATGATCTCGATTTGTTCGGGCTGAAAAACCAAAATTTGAATACCAACCTGCTCGCCTTCTTCGATAAGCTTTTGAATCTCATAGGTCTCAGGTTTTATTAAAAAGTCGGAATGTTTATGGAGAATCCAGCCTATCATTCAGGTTGTATTTATTAATTGAATGCATACAAAAATAATCTTGAAAGGAGTCCAAAAGGAATTGAAATGTTAAGACAATATTAAATTATAAATATTAAATTTAAGCTTTCAATATTTAAAAAAAAAGTCATGGAAGATTTTAAGGACTTTAGTGTAAAACTGGATAGAAATGAGCAAATAATTGATCTATTATCCGCTAATTCAGAGGTTTGGAATAAGGTTCCCAAGTTTCAGTCAGCTGTTGACGAACTTATTTCGAATCAGAAAAAGATGCTGGATCTAAATGCCTTGTTAAATAAAGACTTATCTTCTATTGAAAAGGAAAAATATGATCGACGGAAGGAACTGGAAGAAATAACTATTATCGTCGCCCGCATTTTGCAGAATTTCGCCCATGATAAGCAGAAAAATAAATTGCAACAACGATTATATTATGTTACACCCGAGTATGTCCAAAACTATTTGGATGCAGAAATAATTACAGTGTCGAAGAAAATTTGGAAGACGGCAAATAAGTATGGCGAATATGAGCAAACATTTATAAGAAGGATAAATTCAGCACTTCAATCATCTGGTTTAAATTCACAAAATAAATTTCAAAAGGAATTCGGACTGACTCCGGAGATGATTCAAAATCTTGAAGATTCCATTCTCAACTTTATCACCGCCATGCATCCATTTAATGAGGAGATTGAGAACCATGGGAAGGTGGTATTAAAAATGAAAAAGATCAATAAGAAAACTAAAAAACTAATCAGAAATAAAATTGATCAGCAGGTTCATAATTTTGAAAATGAAAATCCTACATTTTACAACGAATATTTCGATCTTAAAGATCATTTCTATAAACAGATCAAGGAGGCACTTAATGAAGAGATTACCTCACAAGAATTATAACTGACTTGAATAGTATGGATCATATTTACAAGCCGTAATAAACTAATTAAAAAATTATTTTCCAGCTGAGGGTATAGTAAATGTAAAACACGAACCTTTCGTTTTATTGTCAGAAATCCAAATACTTCCGCCGTTCATCTCGACAAATTCCTTACATAGCTTCAATCCAAATCCTGAACCTTTTTCATTCATTAGACCTATCGATGTTGCCTGAACATCAGAATTAAACATGGTTTGTTTCTGCTTCTCATCAATACCAAGCCCTGAATCAATAACGGAAATGACATAATTCAGGTCATCTGAAAAGGCACTAATTTCAATCAATCCACCTTCGGGCGTGAATTTAATTGCATTGGAGATCAGATTTCTCATAACACACATAAATAAGTCGGCGTCAGCCTTAATGAATGCGTCGGCAGGAAGTTTGATTTCCAGAGGAATATTTTTTTGTTTAAGGATCGTTTCATACATTCTGGAAGATTCATTAATAAGCTTTTCAAGTGATTGATCCGTGATAACAGGTGTTATCCGGTTTAGCCGGGATCGCGACCAATGCAATAAATTATCCATCAAATGAAAAGCATTCTTTGCTGACTCATCTAAAGCACCTAATGTTTTCTTTACCATTTCGGAGGACATATTGCTATATTTCACAGACAACATCTCGGTTAGATTTTGAAACCAGTAGAGTGGGTTGCGTAACTCATGTGTGATTATTGAGAACACCTTATCCTTTTCTCTGTTGGCAATTTCCAGTTCCTTATTTAATTTCTCAAGTTCACGATTTTGTCTTAAGATTTTATCATTGAGCTTTGCCAATTTACGGTGCGCTTTCTTTTTAGTTTCAAACAGGGTATAAAAAAGTATTGCAAACAAGGCTGAAATGGAGAGTGCAATGACAACCATTAATATAAAAGCATCCTTACGAAGAATTGTATTTTTTTTTAATTCATTGTCCTTGCGGAGTAGTTCATTGTCAATTTCCTTCTTCTCGGACTCGAATGTAAGACGTAATTCAGTTAGCTGAAGATCATTTTCAGCCTTGGTTAGTTTCTTATCTGCTTCAGCAAAAAGAATATAATATTGCAATGCTTTGGCATTATTCCCTTTTGCGAAGTATAAGCGGTATAATCCAAGATCACAGTCATGAAAGAGTTCAGTAAGATTGGCCAATTTGGCCTTATAAAGACATAGTTCATAAAAATACCGTGCAGAATCAGGCTGATTCATTGAGAGTAATGTATTTCCCAATTCAAGAGATGATTCAGCAACACCTGCATCATAACCTGATTTACGTGCAATTTCAAATGATTGTAGCAGGTAATGTTTTGCATTCTGTGGCTTCTTCTGAAGGTTAAAGACCTTACCAAGATTTGTTAAGGCTTTTACTTTTCCCTTCGTGTATGAAATTTGATCACAATTACTGAAGGCTTTCAAAAAATAGAAATAGGCGCTGTCAGGATTATTCTTTGCAAGAAACACCTTTCCTATATTATTATAGGAGTTTGCCAAACCTTCAGGGGTATTGAGAGATAATCTGTAATTGAGTGCCTTTCTGTGGTATTCCATCGACCGGTCTGTCTTGTCGAGCGAAAGATATATAGAGCCTAAATGATTACAGACATCTGCCAGATTGATATAATCTTTGGTTTTGCTGCAAGTCTCATAAGCTTCCAGGTAACATTTAAGGGCCATAAACAAATTACCATCATTCGAAAAAGTTTTACCAAGACTGAGTAGTACAGATGCTGATTGTGTCAGATCGCCTCTGCGTTTAAAGATTTCAATGGCTCGTTTATAGAATGTCACCGATTCATCGAAACGTCCAGTGGTGTGAAGGTATTTTCCCAAGTAGTTTAGGGAATTGGCTTCCAGATCGTCGTAATGCTTTAACTGGGCAATTAACAATGCTTTAGTAAACAATTCTCCGGATTTTTCATATAATCCCCTGATATATAAAATACTCCCCGATTCAATTAAAGACTGACAAATTCCACGATCATATTTGATATTTCCCGAAAGTTGTAATGCGCTCTGAAACAAGCTGAAAGCATCATCATTTTTACCTTTGAGGCGAAGAATTGATCCTAATGCCAGACTTGATTTGATGATCAGAGTATCGTTTCGGGCGTTCTTAGAAAGTGTCAGCGCTCTATTGGCTTCAATAAAAGAAGAATCCAGGGATAGGAAACCTGGAACAAGAACTCCTTTAATCAAACTGTCTATTTCCCGGGTAGATTGGGAGTTATGGGAGTGATTTGCCGGTATATGACAGGAACAAGCTAAGTTGAGCAAGGTTAAGCCAAAAATTAGTCGTTTAAGTGGCCAATATTTTCTCATTTATTTTACAATTCCGTGTTGTATTGCGTATCTTGTTAATTCTGAATTTGTTGAAAAATTCATTTTATGCATGATGTTTGTACGGTGGTTCCCAATTGTGTGTTTACTTAAAGCGAGCTTTTGGGCAATTTGTGATTTTTTTAACCCTGAAGCCATCATAAAAAAAATCTGAAATTCCCTGTCGGAGAGTGTTTCATGCAATGAAGTACCCGATGCTTTTTTCTCCGGCTCTATTACCAGTTCAGCAAGCATAGCACTCTGCGGTTGGGTAAAAAACTTTTTACCTGAAAGGACAGTACGCAGGATTTCGATGATTTGTTTCGGATCGGTTTCCTTATTGATATAGGCTGATGCCCCGTTTTTGATCATCCTGACAGCGTAAACATCATCCGGATTCATCGAGAAAATTACAACCGGTAAATGTGGCCAAAACAAGTGAATTTCCTTCAGAACATCCATTGCATCTTTCCCCGGCATGAAAATATCGAGGATAACCAAATCAAAGCTGCTTATCCTTAGCTTGTCGATCAGTTCATTCCCGTTTGAAACTTCGTCACAGATTTTCATGTCGTCAGTTTCATCGAGTATAAGCTGCATGCCGGTTCGAACAACTGCATGGTCATCGGCAATTATAATCCGTTTTAGAGTCTTTTCCAAGAGACAATATTTAAGTACTAAAAGTATTCTAAATCGTTCAAAACCAGTGTTAATAAATTGTAAATATATAATCAACGAAATGTAAAACCTACCGTTGGGATATTAAGTTATCATCACACTACAACCTGGTGCAGGTTAGGTTTTAACAGCTAATTAAGGTGTTACAAATCCATAAAGGCTACTGGTGATATCAGCTATATGATTTCAATGAAAAGTACCATTGACCGTTTTGGTTAATCACTCTAATCTTGCATTAAATTAAATGCAGGAGTTATGGGTAAGAATCTTTGTTCTTTGCTGTTATTACTAACTGTTTTCTCAGGATTAAAGGGTGCCACCATCAGGGGAATTGCAAAAGATGGCGCTACAGACAAGGAGCTACCTGGCTCAACTGTATTCATAAAGGAATTGAAACGGGGCGTTGTATCTTCTGCAAACGGTTCTTATATAATGAATCACATTCCCAAAGGAACCTATACAATATCTTGCAGTTTTGTCAGTTACAAGACATTTGAAAAAAAAATATCCATAAGAAGCGATGAGAACCTGACCGTAAATTTCAGCCTTTCTCCAAAAACAACCGAATTAGACGAAGTAATAGTTACAAAACACAACGATAGGAGTACAGATGTCAGTGCCCGGCTCTCCGAGAAGGAAGCCAGCCAGGTTATCAATGTGATTAGTGCAAAAACCATTGAATTGCTCCCCGATTTGAATGTGGCAAATGTTATGCAACGTGTTTCAGGTGTATCAATGGTTAAAAATTATGCAGGGAATAATACAGAAGTAATTGTTCGTGGAATGCCTCCAAGATACAATAGTGTTCTTATTAACGGATCAGCTGCCCCCAGTACAAGTGGAGCAACCCGCTCGGTGCCACTCGATATTATACCCTCCAATCTGGTAGGAAGGGTTGAAGTGACAAAGGCACTGACTCCTGATCAGGAAGCAAATGGCCTGGGTGGTTCAGTTAATGTAGAAATGAAAGACGCACCGGATTCTACTCTTTTCTCGATCGATTTAGGAGTAGGATATAACCAGTTCTTCTTCAATAATAAGCTTTCCACATTTAATCACGCAGTGGTAAACAGGAGAGACCCGGCCCAAAGATTCGGAAATGATTATCTGGCTAACCTCTCCGATTTCACCCGGGGAAATATGATAATTACCCAAAAGCATGCTTCTCCTGATCTGAATGGGAGCTTCTCGTACGGACACCGCTTTTTTAAAAATAAATTAGGTGTGTTGATCTCCGGTACGGCAACAAATAACAATCAGGGAATTATAGAAAACTATTACAGTTACCAGTATGGGACCGATAACAACTACTTATTAACGGGAAAAAGCAACACCAGGTATTATACTCAGGCTTTGCGAATGGGATCGAATGTGAAGATAGATTACCAGATTAACAGCAAAAACCGGATAAGCCTCCACAATTCTCTGTTTCGTTTAACCGAGGATCGTGCTAGACACCAGTCAGATACTACATCAGAAATTAACTGGGGACGTGTCGGGACTTCTGATATAACGAACATAGATATCTCAACCCTGACCAGTTTTAATCTGTTGGGACACCATCAGGTTCTGTCTAACCTGGATATAGATTGGTCACTGATCTATTCAGAAGCTACTTCCCAATCCCCGGACCTGGTCACTGAGAATTTTGTTCAAATTATACATCCTGTAATCCAACCAGTTTACCTGAATTATAATGGCTGTGTGAGCAGGATATGGCAACATAACACCGATGAAGATAAAACCCTTTACCTGAATGTAAAATACAAACCGATAATTTTTAATCATTTATTTGAGTTTAAAGCAGGTGGCCTGGGGAGAAAAAAATTCAGAAATAACTATGCCAACGAGTACACTTTCGATGCCCCGTTAAATAATCCACCTAATCCGGATATGAGTACAGTAGCTGTAACTCAAAACCGTAACGCGCAACAAAGAAACGGAAATCCCGTGAATAACCCCGGAAACTATAAAGCCACAGAAGATATACAGGCTGCCTATGGTCAGCTAAAGACAAATTTTGGCAAACTACAGGTATTAACGGGTGTCAGGGTTGAATTCACCTATCAGACCAATTATCACAGCGAAACACAAAACGTTTTGGTTCCTTTTACCAAAAACAGGTTCTCATATTTTGATGTACTTCCAAGCCTGCACCTGAACTATCAGTTCAATTCGAAGGAAAATATGAGAATGTCTGTTTACCAAGGAATTAGTCGTCCAAATTATACTGAGTTAGTTGATTATCATGCACAAAGTGTTTATGGTGGCTCAAATGGAAATCCCAACTTGAACCACTCAACAGGGACTTGCTTTGATGTACGTTATGAACTATATCCTGACAGGGAAGAGGTTTTCACTGCAGGTCTTTTTTATAAGAAGATTGAAAATCCAATTGTTGATTTGCTGGCCAGTAATAATGTTACTACTCCCCGGAATTTATCCGATCCCAGCAAAAATTACGGTTTTGAACTGGTAGGACTTAAATACTGGGGAAATTTTGGGTTAAGTGGCAATTATACGTATACTAAATCTGAAATGAAGTACCCCGGTAAGATCTGGTACACTAATGCGAATACAGTCTCCCGGCTATCCGAAACGATACCACTTGCAGGTCAGTCACCCCATATCATCAATGCCGCATTAATCTTCAGGGATGTTAAAACGGGACTTAAATGCCAATTGGTGTACACGATGCAGGGTAAGAACTTAAAACAAATAAGCTCTTACTATGGCCAGGATATCTACCAGTTAGCATTTAATGATCTTGGAGCTACGATGGAGAAAAAGATCTGGAACAGATTTTTGGTTTATGCAAAAGTCAATAACCTCTTAAATTCTAAAGTGCAATTTCAGTCTAAAGGGGGTTTTAAAGATCGCGACATTTCAACCAGTATGAGTTTTATTGCAGGCGTAAAGTTCAATTTATAAATATTTTTTAAACATTTTATTTTAAATCCTATGAAAAACAAGAGCAAGTTATTAGTAGTTGCAGCACTTCTGATATTAGGAGTATCAGCCTGCAAAAAAAATGCAAGCGATCTAATCGATGCTACTGCGAATTATCCAAAGCCACCTGCAAATTATGTTAAAAGTCAGAATTTGACAGGCATATTAAAAGGGACATTAAAACAGGACTCGACTTATTACCTGACCGGCAACGTTGCAGTTAAACGCGGTGATACCTTAGCAGTTCAGCAAGGAGCAACAATTATCGCAAAAGGAAATTACCAATTTCAGGTTTCAGGAACTTTACTATGTTTAGGAACTGAGGCAAAGCAAATTACTTTTACTTCAAACAGTTCAACTAAATTATCGGATGTTGCAATTAATAAAGGTCAATGGGGTGGATTCGTTTTTGATTCAACCGCAGTTTATGTGTATATGAAATATACGCATGTTAATTTCACGGGCGGACCTGATTCAGAAGGAAGTCCCCAGGCAACATTTGATGTTGAGGGTAGTCAGACGTATAATGGCAATGCATATATTGTTGTTGAAGATTGCTGGATGTTCGGTGGAGTAGATGATGGTATACATTTGGCAGGAAACATTACTGCCAGTATTAAAAGGAATGTTTTGCAGCATCTGGGAGGTCCCGATGGCGAAACCATGAATATCAAGAAAGGGGTTAAAGGGGATATCGCCTATAATTATATATGGAGTGCAGCCAATAACGGCATAAAACTCGAAACTGGTTCGATCCTGGTACCACAAACCAACATGAATATTTTCAACAACACTCTTGTGGATGGTGGCTGGCGTAAAGTAGGAGAGGCAACCAATTCAATTCTGATCGATAAATGGACACGTGCCAATATCTTCAATAACGTTATGGTGGGTAACAACACAGGTATAAACATTACGAAAAAAGCTGATACCTTAAATTGTACGTATGGGTATAATCTGATTTATGCAATCAATAGTGCATCAGCTCCCTGGATATATCCTGCAGGTGCATTCAGTAAAAAACAATCAACCGATATCACAGGTGCCACGACCGATTTGTGTAATTCAGTTTTTACTTCCTGGTCTGCTCCGACAACGGTCCTGCCTGACATGACAATTTCAGATGGAGATGTGCCAAGCCTTAAATCAGGTTCTCCTGCTATTGGAAAAGGAATTACAAATGCTGCTTTTACATATTTCATTACATCTCCCGATGGTAAAAAGGGAACGGCTGATGTTGTAAATAAAGATATGGGTGCCTATCCAACAGATGGATCCGGAAATAAGCATCTGCCTACAAGTCAACCAGTTCAATAATCCTATTCACAATTCAAAATGAAAAAAATAACATTATTTGTTGCAGCTGTTTTAGTGGCCGGTTCAGTTTATTGTAAACCTGTTCAGAAAGAGGGATATAAGCTAGTCAATAAAATCCATCTCGAAGGGGATGATAAATGGGATTACCTGTATTCTGATGAAATGGCCGGATTATTGTATGTATCACATGGAAATATGGTACAGGTTGTTGATCAGGTAAAGGGCGTCGAGGTTGGGAAAATAGCAGGTCTTAATGGTGTTCATGGTATTGCCATAGATAAGGCCCTCAACAAAGGTTTTATTACAGGTGGTAAAGATTCATCAGTTACGATCTTTGACACTAAGTCGTTAAAGGTTATTACTAAAATTAAAGTAACAGGTAAAGGACCGGATGCTATCCTGTTTGACCCGTTCAGCAAAAATGTATTTGCATTCAATGGCAAATCAAATAATGCCACGGTAATCAATGCAGAAACCAATGCTATCGTTGCAACAATTCCATTTACCGGAAATCCAGAGTTTCCACAGTCAGACGGTAAAGGCAAAGTGTATGTCAATCTGGAAGATAAAAGCAGTATTGCGGTGATTAATACAACAACCAATATGGTCGAAAGTGTTTGGCCTGTAGCCCCAGGCGAAGAACCGACAGGTTTGGCCTTAGATAACGAAACTCACCGTTTGTTCAGCGTATGCAAAAATAAACTGATGATCATTGTTGATGCGGAAAACGGCAAAGTTATCACCACTTTACCAACCGGGTCGAAGACAGACGGTGCAGCATTCGACCCAACCTTAAAATGTGCTTACAGCTCAAATGGAGAAGGTACTGTAACGGTTGTGAAAGAGGTTAACAAGGATTCATTCTCAGTTTTGGAAAATATCGTAACACAAAAAGGTGCCAAAACCATCACAGTTAACAAATTGACACACCATATTTTCCTGCCAACGGCAGAGTTCGAAGCTCCTTCAGGATCAGAAAAGCCAAAATTGGTGCCAGGCTCATTTGTAATTCTTGATATAGTACCACAGCAATAATGCTTTAGCCTGAATCTTGCAAAAAAAGTACTACGAACACCCATGGTCATGAAAATAAAAAGTCAGCCATGGGTGTTATTTTGAATAAAAAAGTAGAAGATTAGATGAAACCAGAATATAACGTTCAGCATTTAATGCACTTCTTCGCATAATTTTCAAAAAGCATCTCAAAATTAATATATCAATAACCACCGAATATGAGAATTTCATTTTTGTCTGTCCTTATGGCAGGAATCCTGGTTATAATTTTCTCTGAAAGATCGGCTTCCCAGGTGATTAATGCTGGGGTACCAAACTCCTCCAGATCAATACAATATCTTGACTCTCTGAGGAGAGTGGCAAGCTCCACATCCGAAGATGCTTTTGATATACCCGGAATCACAAGACTCAGAAAAGCCATCATTAGTTCCAATACCGGTGCAGATGCAGACAAAATCAAGAGGCTTGAAGAAGCTTTGAATAACCTTCATCCAAAAGAAACCCCTTACGGTATTGTTGTTAATATTAACCAGGATCCGTCTTCACAAATGGCATTCAACTGGTTTACAAATGCCGGGGTTTCAGCGGGAAAAGTACAGATCATCAAGGGTTCAGCCTCAACTCCTTCACAGTTCTTAAAACCATTGAAAACTGTCGAGGCGAAATCATTTCAAGCCAATGACCTGAATTATTCGGTAAAATCAAACGGTCTTTTATCCCTTGCAGGTATTGCAGACAATGCCAAAAGAAGTTATACGGTCAACAAGGCCATTGTAACCCACCTCAAGCCGAATACTGAATATTCCTTCAGAGTTGGAAATGACGGACACTGGAGTGAAATTGGGACATTTAAAACAGCTCCTGATAGAAAAGCAGATTTTTCTTTTTTATATACGACTGATCCGCAGGCCAATAACGATGAGATGTTCAATATTTCCCAAAAAACTACTCATGCTGCACAACGTATGTACCCAGGTGCCAGTTTCTGGTTAGCTTGCGGTGATCTTGTCCAATCAGACAAAAGTGCTAATTCGGAATGGGAATGGGAACAATTCTTTTCGACACAGCAGGATCTTTTCCTTCATATTCCATTTGCCCCCGTTCTGGGAAACCATGACAAATCGGAAAACAAAAACTTCACATCGCATTTCAATACTTCCTCTGCAAGTTTTGATTCCGCGATGTCAACCTCTCCCGGGAGTGTCTATTCGTTCGTTTACGGTAATGCGCTCTTTCTTGCCCTTAGTTTTGAAGACTACAATAAACCCGGATATCTAGAGTCTCTGGCTAAATGGATGAAGGTGCAAGTCTCCGAACATCCTAAGACAAAGTGGAGAATAGCATATTACCACAAAACCTTGTTTACAGGATCACATAGTCATCAGGGTGATTCAGATGGCGAATTGGTGCGCGACAGGTTTGCACCACTTTTTGACAGCCTGAAAATAGATCTTGCACTCCAGGGCCATGACCATATATACGAAGTAATTGGCCCGGTAAAGGGGAAAATGCTCGTTCCGGGAGCTCTAAAAAACCAGCTTCAGGTTCCGGTCAATCCACGAGAAAATGTAACCGGCCGGTTAAACGGAGTATTTAATGTAAAAGGGGGTACGCTTTATTTTCTGAATAACTCTGCCGGCAAGAAGAAATATGAGCCTAAAAGCAAGGCAGAAATGGATTCTACTGAATCTAATCTGGGGATGAAAAATTATTATGGTTTGTTCTCAGGAAGATTTGGACAGACCGGACGACCAACGTTCAGCAACATCTCAGTCACCAGGGATACAGTTACTGTTTCAACATTTGAAGTCTATGATGAAAGCAATGTTTCCCCTTTTGATAAAATAAAACTGGTAAAATAATCCGCCTTAAAAATCTATGAAGAATAAATACATATTCATTATTGCATTATTACTGGGTTTATCTGGTGGATTCTCATTAATTGCACAAGACAGCCGGTATTCAGACGCAGTAAGCGCCGTTTGGCCGAAAGGCAAAGGGTTAAGCTTTTTTATTGTAAGCGACCCCGGGCGCAATGGATTCGATCAGCAAAAAGTAGTGGCAGAGAGAATTGGGAACCTCGCAGGTATGATCAACCCAAAATTTATTGTATCAACAGGCGATATATTTCACTTTAAGGGCGTTGAAAGTGTCAGCGATCCATTGTGGATTAGCAATTTCGAATCAGTTTATGCACATCCGGATCTGATGTGTCCCTGGTATATTGCATTAGGAAATCATGAACATAACGGGAGTACAAAGGCAATATTTGACTATTCTAAGATAAGTCGTCGATGGAAAACCAAATCGAATTACTATACTCAGGTACACAGATTAGGTGAGAAAGCAAGCCTGAGAATTCTCTATATCGATACTACCCCCATTCAACGCAATGGCAGCCGTCCCATTGATCCTGAGAATTTCCCTGAACTGGCTGCCCAGGATCCAAATCGTCAGCTGAACTGGATAGATAGTGTTCTTACTGTCAATAAAGCTACCTGGACAATCGTTGTAGGTCATCATCAGATTTATTCCAATAACTCTTTGGCAAAAAAAGAATACCAGAATGATGATGAAATGATTAATAAAGTCGATCC
>CAINLJ010000037.1 GCA_903850335.1 uncultured Bacteroidia bacterium
GATATTCCGGTACGCTGTACCTTTGGTGCATAGCCCATCGTGTATTCTACAAATATAATCAGTGCTCTGCACCTCTGTCTATTTGGTAACAAAACTTCTGCAAATCGCTGTTTATGAAATAAAAATTCAATTTTATACCTTTCCCCACAACTTTTTCATCTGATCCCAATTATCCTAAAAATGCACGTATTACGACATCGAAGGAATTATGGGAATAAATTTACCTGAAGGATTTAGGAAACTGAATTTGGAGGTAGCGGTATAACCTCCAGGTTGATTGTTTGTATTGTGCATCCGGGTTGTATACACAAATTCTGAAATGTCAGGTGAAAGGGTTCAAAAAAACAATGCTCCGTAACTATAAAAAAATCCAGTTCTACAGAATGATCGGGGCCATCACTCGATTGTGGTATGTCTGAGTGATGATCCAGGTTCAAAATCCCTGCAAACAAAAAGTGAGTAACCTCATTAACAGTAGAATATTCAACATTATTACTGCTTTTATCCCCATAATGATCAGTAAAATCGGGACAAGCACCTGTCAGTAAAAATGCCAGGATTAGAACAAACACCGGAAATATTATTTTCTTAAAAACTAATTGCATATTTCTTAGAAACCGGGATGATGATTAACCCTATAATTTTATTCTGTAAACATTAGTTACTTTCTGTTCGAAGCCAACCTTTCTATAGAGGATATTTGCACTCACCCGTTCAGGTTTAGATGTTAACATAATCACTCCGGCATTTTGTTCCTTCGCATACTGTACTGCAAAATTCGTAAGATCTCTACCAATACCCAAGCCACGATATTGTTCATCTACAACAACATCCTCGATCCATGCTTTTTTTCCAGTGGGCGAATTGTAGATCCCTAAAGTTAACATCCCTGCCCAGGTTCCATCGTCATTAACGGCAAAGAACAGATGACTATTTATATCGGCAATGATTGATTCGAGTAACTGTCTTGAGATTGCATATTCCCTTTCAACCAACAAATTTAGAAATCTCTTGATAGCGTCGTGTACCTCAACAGTGTAGCTTGTAATTTCCTGAATCCTCATGATTAACCTATCCTATCTTGCTAATATACTGAAGTTTATCCTGATCAATAATCTCAAATTTCTTTCCTTCTATGAGGATGATCTTTTCATTTTGCCATCTTGATAAGGTCATAATAACATTCTCCGTTGAACAGCCGGCGAATTCGGCAATCTCCTTTCTGGTGAGTGAAAGAACAAATGAATTGTCGTTATATACTTCAGATGCCAGATAGAGTATTATGTCGGCGATCCTCCCCTCTTTTTGCTTATGAGCGAGGCTAATAAAGTTCATAACGGCCTTCTTAAACATTTCAGAAGCTACCTGGAACATCATCATTGCAAACTTGGAATTTTCCATGAGAATGTTTTCAAGGATCTTGGCATCTATAAGAATCACCTCACAATCTTCTACTGCAACAAAGGAAAACAGGTTATTGTCTTTATAGAACAAGTTAGCACCGCCCAGAATCTTAGGTGCCGATACTATTGTAATTATCAGGTTTTTACTAATTTCATTCTCATAATTAAACTTGACAATACCTTTTTCAAGGTAAACAATATGAGTAGGAATCCCACCTTGTTTGAGAATCGTCTCACCCTTTTTAAAATTAAGTCTTGCCGAAGTTTTCTCAAGCTTTTCAAAATCCTTTTCACTGATAAACTGAAGTGAAATCCTTCTAAACCAAGAGTATTCCTGTTTATTTGCGATCAGATTCATACTTAACAATTAATTTGTCGGGAAAAAATGTCTGCTCCCAATAGAAAAAGTCACACAAATATACCACAAATTTTTTAACCTTTCTCAACTTAATAGTTAAGAGACTTATTTGAGGTTGTCGGCTAGCTATTGGCAGCTGGCGTTTGGCAGGGTGCCCGGATATTATAGGTGGCTGGCAACTGGGGGCTGGGGATGGCAAACGGAATGATCGTACCAACTATTAGACTCTCGGCATTAAAGGAGTTGAATTACTTGTTTTTTCAGTAATTATTTTGTTTAAATTATTAAAATACTTCCCAAATTGGGATATTTATAGTTTTTTATGTAGGTTTGAAGTATGAGAATAATCGCTTTTAGGACAATTAAAGAGTTTTTCGAAAAACCGGAGTACAAAGATTCCGAAACTTCTTTATGAGCTTGGTATCACTGATATGATAATGGAAATTAGACCAGTTAAAACAGAACAGGATTACACAAACTCACTCAAGAGAATTGAAGATTTGTGGGGTGCAAAAAAAAATACTGCAGACGGTGATGAATTGGATTTACTGATTACTTTAGTCGAATCCTATGAAATGAAACACTACCCCATTGCTCCGCCTGATCCGGTAGATGCCATAAAATTCAGAATGGAACAGATGGATATGACGAAGGCTGATTTAGTCAAGTATATTGGAAGTCAAAGTAGAGTCACAGTTTTTTGCAAACTCATCATCGTGGGTTACAGCAATAATCGTTTGGCCTTTATCTTTTGCTAACTGTTTGAAAATGTCGAAAACAACTTTTCTATTCTTAGAATCGAGGTTACCTGTCGGCTCATCACCCATGATTATTGCAGGGTCATTAATAAGCGCCCGGGCAATTGCAACACGTTGTTGCTGCCCGCCCGATAATTTATTGGCAGATTTATGGGCTTGATCTTTTAAATCCAACATGGACAATAGACCAAGGGCTTTTTCCTTAATTTCTTCTTTTGATTTTTTACCTAATTTAAGTGCCGGAAGCATGACATTGTCAACCGAGGTAAACTCGGGCAACAGATAGTGAAATTGGAAAACAAAACCTATATGGGCATTTCGGAATTCGGCCAGCTCGTTCTGAGATTTTCCTGTAAGTTGAGAATTATTAATTATTAAGTTGCCTTCGGAATCAGTATCCAAGGCTATATTATTTTCCATTATATTGTTTTTTTATCCTCTAATGATTGAAACAGGGTCGATTGAAGATGCTTTTTTTGCTGGCAAATAACCGGCAACAAAAGTTGTTTGTTTGTCAATCATTAGAATTTGACCTATGAGTATCGATTCGAAATTATTCGTTATGCATTTTAAATCATGACAGGGAATTTTATTTATTTCAGGGGTTAATAAAGTAGATTTGGTTGGTTGTCGGGACGCAAGATCTTGCGTCTGTTCTGAAATAGACATACAGAAAAATAAACAAAAATCAGGATTTTGAAGTTAAAAGTAGCACGTTTTCCGGACGAATTACAAATTTCAAAGGATTAGTTCAACCCACTGACGGGGTTGTTATTTTATTGGCATAAAAGAGGTCGGTCAAAAGACTTTTAAAACAGAGTTTCGATCCTCGAGGGATCTACTTTCAGGGAAATGGATATGGCAAATTGACACATTTTAACCGTGGGATTATGATTTAAATTTTATATAAGTGCCTAATTTACAATTCATAAACAACTCCAAGAGTAGTTAAATGTTAGTGACCCTCAGCGAAACTGAGGGTAAGAATTGCGAGGATGAAACTAACCCGAAACGGGTTGAACTACAACTTAAACCAAGTATTTCTCATCAAATTAAATAGTTTTTTATTAGCGCTAATTTCTTTCTATATATGTCAAAATGCATCACGAGTGAATCAGAATCCTCGGCTGATTTGTGAGAATAACATCAAGGATTAATCAGATACAAATCGGGTTCCTCGATTTCTAATTGAGGGGACATAAAGTTCAGTTAAGAAAACAGAATGTTATGCATATTTAATAACTTAATATACAATGCTTTGCGTTTCTTTGCGTTTTCACTTTGCGACCTCCGCGTTTAAATATTTTTTGCTTTGATATTGCGGTGTACTGCTCCTAACCTACATCTGATCTGTTCATTACACCAAATATTTTTCGGCTCTGCCGCTAAAGGGCATTGCAGGGACAATGTTTTGATCACATCATTTAATTACCAAAAATGATAACTTTTTCAGGCATTGTTCTTCCCCTTTTTAGTTTTCTCCAACATGAGTGAACGGGTGACTGTGTTCAGGCACGGAAAGTCATCCGGTCAATTCCAAAAATCCGAATAAATTTTGCCACAGCCATATACCCTGTTTATGGTATAAAAAATGCCACAATCATGGGATTTTACAAAACCCTAAATAATATTACTTTCGCCCGTGTTAACAACAATAGCAAAAATAATGGGAAGTATACTGGTTAATGGCAAGGCTCAGGAGGTGGAATTACCCGTCTCGTTGATCGAATTGATTAAAAAAAATAACGTTGAACAACCTGAAATGGTTTCTATTCAGATCAATGGTGAATTTGTTGATCGTTCAGCCTTTGAAACAACTCAAATAAACGACAATGACGAGGTCGACTTCCTGTATTTCATGGGAGGAGGTTCCCGATGTTGAAACCTGAGGGGTTCACCACCAGGGTAATACATACTCCATTTTCAAAAGAGGATGCAAACCATGCATTACATCAACCAATTTATAGTAATGCTGCATTCGATTTTGAATCTGCTGAACAAATGGAACTTGCCTTTCAGGGCCGGCTTCCTGTTCATGCATATTCGCGAATTTCAAATCCAACTGTTGAGAATTTTGAACTCCGGATTAAACAAATAACAGGTGCACTGAACGTTACTGCCTTAAGCTCTGGTATGGCAGCCGTCTCTAACACAATCTTTATGCTCGCCTCCTCAGGCACAAATATTATCGCCTCTAAACATCTTTTCGGAAACACCTACGTATTCTTCGATTCAACAATCAGGGATTTTGGTATTGAGACGCGATTTTGCGATCTGACAAATAATGAGGAAGTTAAAGCCAATATTGATGAAAATACTGTTGCTGTATTTGTTGAAACCATCACAAATCCGCAACTTGAGGTCGTTGACCTCGAAAGTTTATCGAAAATTGTCCATGAGAAAAATATACCTTTGGTTGCAGATACAACTCTTACTCCACCTAATGTCTTCAATGCAAAAGAGTTTGGCATCGATATTGAAGTGATATCAAGTACAAAATGCATCTCTGGAGGCGGTACAAGCATAGGTGGTCTGATTGTTGATTACGGCACCTTTAATTGGAGTAAATCAAAAAAGCTGGCACCACTGGCAAAGCGTTTCGGTCCTTTTGCCTTCAATTATAAATTACGGCGTGAAGTATTCCGCAACCTTGGAGCTTGCCTCTCCCCTTTCGCAGCATATCTACAAAGCCTTGGTCTCGAAACACTCCAGCTCCGTTTTGAAAAAGCCGCCAATAACTGCAGGGAACTGGCACTATTTCTCGAATCAATTGCTAAGGTTAAAGCAGTTAACTATCCTGGTAAGGATGGTTCAGAATTTCATAAGATCAGCGAACGCCAGTTTGGAGCTTTTCCAGGAGCGATGCTTACCTTCGATTTTTCGACAAGAGAGGAATGCTTTGCATTTATGAATAATCTGGATCTGATCAGACGTGCTACGAATGTCTATGATAACAAAACATTGATCCTCCACCCTGCATCAACAATCTATTGCGATTTTGATCAGAAGACACGTGAAAGCCTGCACGTAAGTGACACCATGTTGAGGCTGTCACTTGGAATCGAGGACATTGAAGACTTAAAGAGCGATCTGACTCAGGCCATAAATAAATTACAATAAAAGATGGATTTTACAGAAGATCAAATACAAAGATACAGCCGTCATATCCTTTTGCAGGATGTTGGGGTTGAAGGACAGGAGAAGATAAGTAATGGGAAAGTGCTGATCGTCGGTGCTGGCGGTCTGGGAGCACCTGTAGCCCTATACCTTGCAGCAGCAGGCGTTGGCACAATCGGCATCATTGATGGTGATGTTGTTGATCTTTCGAACCTTCAGCGCCAGGTCATCCACTTCACCCCTGATGTGAACAAGCCGAAAGTAATTTCAGCTAAAGAAAAGATTAATTTACTTAACCCGGATGTTAAGGTAAATACTTATTATGACCTGCTTACTGCAGCAAATGCCTTGGAAATCATCAAGGACTACGATTTTATTGTTGATGGTACTGATAATTTCCCGGTTAAGTTTCTTATCAATGATGCATGTGTCAAGGCAGGAAAACCTTTCTCACATGGAGGTATTCTGCGTTTCGATGGTCAGGCGATCACAGTCTTACCCGGTACAACCGCATGTTATCGTTGTGTTTTTCATTCCCCTCCACCAGCAAATGCAGTTCCTACCTGTTCTGAGGCGGGAGTATTAGGTGCTATTGCCGGAATTTTGGGAACTATACAGGCAACGGAAGTGCTGAAATACCTCACAGGGGTGGGCAACCTACTGACAGACAGGTTACTTACATTCAATGCAAAAACAATGGAGTTTCGCAATATAAAAGTGAAACACAATCATAAATGTCAGGTCTGTGGGGATCATCCAACAATAACAGAACTTGTAGATTACGAGCAGGCAACATGTGAAATTAAAACCAATCATTAATATGGAAACAGCAGATATTCTTAAAACAACTCAGCCGATAGTACAGAAAAAACTATCCATAATAAGTTTCTCCGGTGACTTTGACAAGCTTGTTGCGGCTTTTACATTAGCTACAGGGGCAGCAGCAGTCGGATATGAAGTAAACATTTTCTTTACATTTTGGGGTCTGGATGCTATTAAAAAGAAACAGGGACGTGCCTTTGTTGGAACCGGATTTCTTCCAAAGCTTT
Source organism: uncultured Bacteroidia bacterium (assembly GCA_903850335.1). GTDB lineage: Bacteria > Bacteroidota > Bacteroidia > Bacteroidales > Prolixibacteraceae > JAAFHB01. The sequence continues at coordinate 6,686 of CAINLJ010000037.1, forward strand.
TTGGTTTTTTCATGGGTGGCCTTCGAAGTGCTCCGGTAAGCCGTCTGAATTTCTGTGGCTTAAGCCCTAAGATTTTCCGTTACCTGATGCGCAAAAAAAATGTAGCAACCCTCGAAGAACTTGTAGAGGCAGCCAAGGCACTTGAGGTTAACCTGTATGCCTGCGAAATGGCAATGCATATCCTTGGCCTTCAAAAGAGTGACTTTATCCATGAGGTTAAGGACGTTCTAGGCGTGGCTACATTTCTGGATATTTCAGAAGGAGGCAGAACATTATTTATTTGAAGAAGTGGCTGGCGCCTGGCTATTGGCAATTGGCGGCTATCTGCCAGCTGAATGCCGCCAGTTGCCAGTTTCAAGCCGCAAGCTGTCTATTCAAAATTTAAAAATTAAAATTCAAATTCATATGTCAACAGTAAAATTAGATATTACAAAGGAACACTGCCCGATGACTTTTGTAAAAACGAAAATCGCTTTATCAAAACTTCAGTCCGGTGATATTCTGGAAGTTTTACTCGTAGAGGGTGAGCCACTTCAGAATGTTCCAAGAAGTTCGAGGGAGCAGGGATTTAAGGTTCTTGAGGTTTCGCATGTCGAAGGGCAAATACATAAAGTGCTGATTGAGAAATAGTCTATTATGCTTAGAATTACACGTAACATAGTAGATCAGCTTTTCGATCATGCAATCAGTGGTTTACCTGAAGAGGTATGTGGTTATCTTGCGGGTAAAGACAGGGATGTGCAAATCCATTTCCCGCTCACCAACATTGATCACAGCCCCGAGCACTTTTCATTCGATCCGGCTGAACAGTTCCGGGTTGTGCGTGAGGTACGCAAAGCAGGTCAGGTAATCATTGCAAATTACCATAGTCATCCTGAGACACCTGCCCGTCCATCCGAAGAGGATATTCGTCTTGCATTTGACCCGGAGATCAGTTATGTGATCATTTCACTGGCTTCGGAGGTTCCAGACATTAAATCTTTTCGGATCAGGAATGGAGAAGTAGAAAAAGAGGAGATTGAGATTGTCTGACCAGTCAGGATGTTATTCAATAGAACAGGCGAAGGGAGATTCGTGGAGAAAAAGGCACTGCCTGCGAGTAAATATTAAGTGTATTTGTCTGGTCAACGGGTACACGCTCAAAGTTTGAATATCTAATATTCTTTGCGTCAAACAGGTTTAATATTGATATTCCGGTTTCGCAGGCTACCTTACCGATATCAAACCGGTAATTAACTGCAACATCCACACGATTGTAATTAGGCGATTTGGAGGTTTGGCTATTTACCGATCCGTTTGTCAGTGGAAATCCCGATCCAAAGACATAATTAGCTGAGAAATTAAAAGGTTTTACATTAAAAAGGGCTGCTATTTTTAACTCGTGTCGCTGGTCCTGGGGAGCGGGTAGGAATTCATTTTTAGGGAAATACGAAAATTTCTCTTCCGTCTTGCTCAGTGTATATGAAATCCAGGCTGAGTGAAGGCCAAAATCTTTCCTTACAAAAAAGTCGAGTCCGTAACTCCTTCCTTTCCCCTCGTAAATCAATCCTCTGTAATCCTGGTTAGTATTAACAACCCGGGTTAAACCTTTTGTATTCTTAAAGTAGGCCTCAAGACTAAATGTTAAATCATTGTGATGATAAGAACTGCCGGCTACATAGTGTTCTGCCTGTAGGACAGGAATCTGGAGATTATCGCAGGATGACCAGATGTAACGATAGTTTCCCTGGTTATCGATCACTGAACTTTTTGAAATAAACTGATTATAGACGCCCCATGCTGCATTAAACCTTACGTAATCTGTCAGTTTAATTGTTGTTGAAAGCCTGGGTTGTACATAAACACGCTGGAGATTTACAGGGAAATCTGTACGCATACCAAATTTTATTTCTATCTCGCCAGGAAGTGTAATATGATCCTGCAGATATCCATTTACTCTAATTACCTGTGTCTTGAGATTAGTTTTATTGAATCCGGATGAATCGGCAGTCAATCCTACCTCATTTCTGTCAAAGCCAAATCCTGTTTCCAGGACATGTGATTGTGAAAGCTTTATGAAGTTATCGACCCTTGCCGAATATTCAGCTATTTTGTTATTTGTCTGATTATTGACGATCTGATCGAACACATTTAATTTGCGTTCTATACTCTGGATCTTGGATAATTCTGTCTCCAGCGATGACCAGGAGGCAGTAATATTTGTCGCATCACCATTTTTCCAGGTACGCCCGTAAAATGCAGAAGTTCCAAACTGATAGTTATTTTCAGCATCAATCTTAAAAAGTCCGTTCAGGTCTGTAAAAGGAGAAATAGTATAACGAAAACGGTCTTCTCCCCCTACAACACTAAGATGGAATAGGTCCCCTCTATCGTTGCGGGTAGTGAATCTAATGTTTCCGTCCCGGTAATCATAATTGGGATATACTGTAAAATCGATTTTAGAATCCGAATTGCCCGATGGAATAATTGTATTTTGGTTATCTGAAGGAAAAACATTTTTCCCTTTGTACAGGTTATAATAGGTCTGTCGGAAAGACACCAGAACTGAAGTATTTTTCCAAAGTGGAACCTCGGCCATTCCATTTACGGTCACGTTGTTGATATTCAAATTGAATGAAGGTTTTATCATATTTCCGGCCTTCCCCGAAATATTAACTACACCACCTACCCTACCGCCGTAAGTTGCATCATAGCCACCCTTTAATACTTCTATTTCCTTTGCAATAAGCGGGTTTACAGCGTCAATATCATCATTGAAGCTTTTTAATCCCCAAATCGTAAATCCATCAAACAATATCTGACTATGGCCTTCATACGAACCCCAGATTATTAATCCATTTGATTGTTCACTGGAGGCAAGTATTCCAGGCATGAGCCTTAAAAGTGTAAACACCGAATTATCCCCGCTTCCCGGGAGGTATTTTGCAATCTGGTGGTTTACTTTGATTGCACCTGCCTTGTTCCCAATATGAGTTGATCTGTCAATAGGTCTGTTTTCAATAATAATCTCATGAAGTCCGATTACAGAAGGAGTAAGATTAATCTGGTGATGGACTCCGGCTACAACAGTTGTATCAATTATAAAGTATCCTAAATGGGAAACTTTGATATGAAATACACTGTCATGCAAACTCTGGTATGTAAAGCTCCCTTTGAGATCAGAAACTAAAATTCTGTTATCGACATAAATCTGAGAAAATGAAAGAGGTTCTTTCGATTTTTTTTCCGCAACCTGTCCAAAAAGCAGATAGTTCTGAGCAGCAGGTTGTCGTTTATTGGGAAGAATAAGGAAGATATCTCCCTGCTTATGGTAAGTAAGTGGAAAATCCCCTAAGATTGCGACAATAGCCTCCTCGGGCGAAGACCATGAATGATTTAAGGTAAGGCTGTATTTGGAAAGTAGATGATCGTTAAATGAAAACTGCAATTTGTATTTATCCCTAAGGGCAATAAAAACCTGATTTAATGGAGTATTCTGTGCAACAACGTCGATTTGTTGAGCATAACAGGACAAAGAAAAAATTAAAATAAGAAGATTTAAAACAATAAAACGTCGCACCCTCCGCTGGTATTAGTTAACCAGAAATTCATTATCTGATTTGGCATCAAATTTAATCCCTAATGAGGTACAAACCAAATCGAGCACCTCTTTTCCGGACAGTGAACGCGAAAAATATCCTGTATAAGTCAAACCGGGGTCAGCCTGAAATTGAATCTTTATGTTATATTGTCGTTCAATTTCCTGTAAAACAGTAACAATAGGAGTGCCTGTAAAAACGAACATATTGTCTCTCCAGGACTTAAGAGACTGAGAATTTGCTTCCTGAACAAATCGAAGGAATCCATCTGAAGTAATAAACGCCTTCTCATTTGGATTTAGCAACACTTTTTCCTTCTTCCCAGTCGAAACTACCCTGACTTTTCCGGTATAACATATAACCGTATAGTCACTATTTCTGGAATAAATATTAAAGCTGGTTCCCAAAACCGTAGTCTCGCCCAATTTGGATGAAACAGAAAACTTTTTCCCTTTGCTTACAAGGAAATAAGCCTCTCCATCGAGAACAACGGTTCGGGAAAAACTAAACCAGTAAGGATGAAACTGTATTTTGGATTCCGCATTAAGCTCAACACTCGAGTTATCAGGAAGACGGTATGACAAATGTTGACCAGGGGAGGTATATACTGTTGTAGTATAAAACCTGAAGAAACCTGTCAGACCAAGGATTATGAGTACAGAAGCAGCAGCTGCAATTTTAAAGTAATAAGAAAAGGCCAAGGGTTTAATCTGAACTTTCGGCTTATCAAGTTCATTTAACAGGTTATTCCAGACTTCCTCCTTGGAAACCGTGAATTTCATCTCGATTTCCGGGAACTGGTCTACCCTGTTAATCTTACCTAAATCCATATTTATTATCTTGCTTTTCATTATTCACCTATCGCATTTCTCAAATATTGTAATGCAAATTTCATTCGTTTTTCTACTGCTTTTATACTAAGCCCTAAATTATCTGCAATTTCCGAGTATTTCATTCCATCCATCCTGCTTAATAAAAAAACAATTCTTTGTTTTTCGGGCAGATTTTCAAGGGCCCGCTCATAATTTTTTAATAATTCATCATATCTCATCAAATCATGAGGACTCTCACTATATTGCTCCTCAACGTATCTACCTTTATACCTCTGAATAACATTTTGTTTTCGGATCTGAGTTATCAGCAGGTCTCCGGCCATCTTGTAAAGCAAAGCCTTCACGTTGTCAACGACAAGTTCCGAATTTTTTTCCCACAATCTTATGAACGCCTCCTGAGCAACATCAGTTGCCAACTCCTGATCACCAGACCTGTAATAAAGATAATTACGGATTTCGGTAAAATATGCATCAAATATATTTTTAAATTCTTCCCGCGTCAAAGTTTCGAATACTTAAATGTAGTGCGAAACTACAAAATGGTTTCCATTTCTCAATACTGGCTGCCACCAAGTGACCCTTATCTTAAAAGCGTGAAGCCTATCCAATATCTATACTAATCATCCCTCTCCACTTCCCTGAAACTTTATGCGTTTTTGTCGTGCAATGCCGCCAGATTCTTGCCGGCATTACTTCTAAACTGATAGGATTCAGGGTGTTTTATTGAACGTGGACTAATCCAAGTGTCAAGTAAAAAAGCCTTAAAATAGTAATGCAAAAGTTTTATGTAGGCTCTTGTACCAATCTGAAGGCGTTTATTCGAAAATAAAATCAATCCGGGTACAGATGTAATTAATCCTAAAATCAGGTTGTTAAGAATTAAAAAGGTTTGCATCAAAATCTCCTTAATCCCATCCTCATGTTGCGATACATATTCGTGGCGCGAAATGTTTGCTTCTGTTTTTGTCAAAGCTGCTAACTCGACATCACCAATTATTGAACTGCCTTGATTATGGATAACACCTGCATTTTTCATTACAATTATTGCTCCGCCAAGGACAGTAGCTCTTTGGCAAAAATCTACATCTTCGTAATACATCCAAAATCTTTCATTCCATTTCCCGATCCTGTTAAAGCTTGTCTTACTCATCATCATTGCAGCACCGGAAACCCAATCAGGAAAAATTAATCTTTCACTCTGTGACGGATCTGAAATAATTTTAAACTTTTTTGCCAGGGTTCTTGACCAACCTGTCAGTGTAGCTGCCGTAGGGAAAAAACCATATGGTTTAACCAATTTTCCATTCGATCTCATTTGCACACAAGATATAACAGAGTTTGAACGGCTGACCTTAGTCTGATCAAGCATTGCAAGTAAAGCCTTTTCTGTGACAAGAGTATCCGGGTTCAAAAACAACAAATATTTTCCATTAGAATGAGCAGCACCTATATTATTCCCGTTTGCGAAACCAAAGTTTCCACCATTCTGAATGAAGTTAAACCTGGGAAAACGCTGCCTGAATTCGCCTACTTTTTCATTGTCTGATGAATTCTCAACAACTATCACCTCAAACGTAAAATATGCCTCGCTAACTGAGGATAACGAACCAAGACATTGAGAAAGTGTATCCCAATTTTGGTAATTAACAGTTATGACAGACAGATCTTTCAAAATAAATCACGTTTAAAGGACTTAAAATTGAAAAGCTTCACACTTAAATTTAATTATACTATGCAATCAAACATTCGTGTTTCCTGCTTTCTGTTATTTACCGTTTCAAATGCTGTTTACCCTACCTGAAATAAAAAATATTTAAGGATTATTTACAATACAATTCAGGAGATTGAAGGGAGTAAGGACTCCCAGTTAAGTAAAGCTTTAAAGAGTATCGTAGAAGTAGTAAGTTCAACAGCTTCAATAGCCGAGTTTACACCTTCACCTCCGACCCTAAGTTCAATCTCGTCGCCCCAATGAGTTTCGGCCAGAAATTCAAGGTTGAATCCTGCAAGCCGGTTAGCCGTATAATGTTCCAAACGAAAACAATCCGTTGCCCAGTCAAGATACCGTGTATTGTTTACATGAAGATTCTGATCAATTTCATTGTATGCCACAGTTTTCTTAAATGCCAGAGATTCTGTTCGTACATTTATTCTTTCAGGGAAAACCGACAATGAATATCTTCCCTGATTATCCGGAAGATCAAGTCCAAGCACAACTGGCCTCTGTGGACGAAGTGTCGAAGAAGCCAATAATAACCATGCTGAAACAGCACGTATAAGAATATTTTGATCCCTGTCCCTGACAATGAAGTCACGTCTGAAAAAAAGTCCTTCACTTCCGCAAGGCCATGTTTCAATTTCGATCTGGTCCCCCCATTCGGGCATCCTGTTTATCTGCACCTTGAGCCGGGATAAAGCCCAGAATAACTCTCTGGCTATCAATGCATCATATCCGGCGCCCAACGAGGCAGCATGGTTTGAAGCTACTTCCTGGAAAAACTGCATCAAGGCCGAAGGCTTTATTTTCAGCTGAAAATCAACATTATATGATTTGACTTCAAAATTCTCTATCCAAACAGACTCCATATCATGAATTAATTATTCCAGTCAGTAAAACTAATTGATGAGTATTCCCATTTTCTTCATTAGAAATGTGGCATTCAGGTTTTGACAAATCCCATCCTGCAATTTATAATCAATACTCATCTGGTCATTTACAATTTGAATTTCAAAACAAAGATTATGAATATTCTCCGGATACTCATTAATCAGGTCTCCTAAAATCAAGTCGTGTGTCGCAATTAGTCCAACAGACTGATATTTAATTAATTGCTCCAATAATGCAATGGATCCAGCCTGTTTGTCTTTCGAATTCGTCCCTTTTAGAATCTCATCAAGCAAAATAAAAGTTCGCTGCCCCTTCTCAAGAGCAGTGATAATTGATTTTAATCGTTTCAACTCTGCATAAAAAAAAGATTCCTTCCTGGATAGTGAATCACTTGTGCGAATACTGCTATGCAAAATAACAGGGCAAAAAATAAACCGGGAAGCAAAAACAGGAGCTCCAAGCATTGCAAGAACGTAATTAATCCCCACTGTCCGTAAGAAAGTACTTTTGCCTGACATATTTGCTCCTGTAATGATACAATATTGGTTCCAGCCTGAAATGGAAATATTATTTGTTATACACTCGTTTTTAAGAATCAGGGGATGACCCAAGTCAGTGGCTTCCAACGTAAATTCATTCTCAACAGCAACAGGAAAGTTAAAATCAGGGTTATTGGCTGAAAAATTAGCCAATGAAGCCAACGCTTCAACTTCACCCGTAAGCTCAAACCATTCAGGTATTACAGTCTTATATTTCGATTTCCATTTTTCAACTGCCACAAGTAACTGAAGATTAAACAGGAACAAGCCATTTAGAGTGACAGCGGCAAGAATATTCAGATTAGAATCCATCCAGTTTAATAATCCCGAAAGCTGATTGATAATCTTTGATGGCGGTACAACTCCGTCATAGGAAAACTTTTGCTTTATTTCGTTGGCAAGGTCCGATTTGAATTCGCTTTTTTCAATTAGCCGAAGAAACAAAGCGTATTTGCGAATAGTCCTGAATTTCGATGTAAGCAACACCTGGGTCCTGATTGTTTTCCTGCCAAATAAAGATATGATAAACAGCTGTATTATAAAGAGTAAAACCGGAATCTGAACGACCACAAACCCCATTAAACACAGCAAAATAAATAAATTTGTAATAACAGGCAGGAAATATCGTAACAGTTGGACAAGCCTGTCTGATAAAAGGGAATTATCGCTTTCCAGCCAATTTATAAGGTCGGTTCTGTCTTGTTCAGTTGACTTCTCGTCAAAAAAAACCAATTGAATCTGTTGCCTGAAGTCATGTTTTTCGGACCATTCTTTTATTGTCTCCTGCCTTTTGGAGATGTGATCCTTAAAATAAAATGCTTCTTTGAGGTAAACTGATAATCTGTCTTTTCCAAATATTGTAGCACAACGATTTATGGAATGAAAGAGCGAATTAACACCAAAAAGATCGAGGTCAAATGCATAATTATGATCTGAATCAATATATTCATTACCTGAATCAAAGGGGGTATAATCACCTGAAATTGACTTTATTTCATTTTCACAAATCAGAATTAATCTGTTACACCTATCGATTTTACGTTTTAAACGGTTATCCCACAAGCTAAGCGATAAAAAAAGTACAAGGGCTATAACCGGGTAAAAGAGGTAAATAGTTTGGCCAGCAATCAGGTATTTATAGAACATTACAAGAAATACCAAAAAAACGACAAGTCTTATAGCTGGCAGAAATCGTTCCTTTGAAAAATATTTGTCACGTTCGGATATGAAAGATTCTATCCGTTCAGAATAGACTTGAAAAATAGGTTTTAACATTCGGATTAATTCAGGCCTCTGCTCCTCAACAATGGCTCAATAGATGGTTCCTTACCCCGGAAATTAACATAAAGTCTCATTGCCTCATCCGTCTTGCCTCGCTCCAGAACATTTTTTTTAAAAGAAGCTGAAACCTTTGGATTAAAAATATTCCCGGTCTCCTTAAATGCTTCAAAAGTATCACAATCAAGAACTTGTGCCCAGATATAGCTGTAATAACCACTCGAATACTCCCCGTTGCCTGAGAAGGTATGTGCAAAATAGGTAGATTTATAACGGGGTATAATCTCAGGTATTAGCCCCAGCTTTTCCATTGAAGTTTTTTCAAACTGGTTAATATCAATATCCCCACCTTTTGTAATTGTGTGATAATCCATATCGAGAATCGCTGCGGCCAGATACTCGACAGTTGCAAAACCCTGATTAAACTTCCCTGCATTTACAATTTTATCTATCAAAGTCTTAGGGATTATTTCACCACTTTTATAGTGTTTTGCATAAATTCTGAGTACTTCGGGTTCTGAGGCCCAATGTTCCATCACCTGTGAAGGAAGCTCAACAAAATCGCGGGCAACATTTGTCCCGGAAGTTGACTCATAATGACATTTTGATAACAGCCCGTGTATTGAATGTCCAAATTCATGGAAAAGTGTCTCTACCTCCTCGAAACTCAATAAGGCAGGTTTGTCTCCAGTTGGCTTCGAAAAATTACATGTGACCGAAACAACAGGGCGGACATCCTTCCCATCTCTATTTATATATTGCTCACGGTAATTATTCATCCAGGCACCTCCTTTTTTTGATGCTCTCGGAAAGAAATCCATATAAAGCACACCAAGGTGAGACTCATCAGAATCCTTCACTTCATAAACCTCACATTCAGGATGATATAAAGGCATATTATTGAGTCGGACAAATTTCAATCCGTATAATTTTCCGGCAACAGTAAAAGCACCGTCCCTCACATTATTAAGTTCAAAGTAAGGGCGAATTTGTTCCTCGTCAAGGTCATATTTCTCTTTTCTCACCTTTTCGGCATAATACCACCAGTCCCAGCTTTCCAATTTAAAATGCCCGCCTTCTTTGGAGATCATAGCCTGCATATCCTTAGCTTCTTCTTTAGCACGCCGAATAGCCGGAGTCCAGACCTGTCTAAGCAACTTATATACATTTGCAGACGTTTTAGCCATACAATCATCAAGAACATAGGAAGACCAACTGTCGTAACCCATAATATTGGCCTTTTGCAACCTAAGGTTCACCAGTTCACTAATTACCTTTTTATTATCATGTTCATTTCCATTATTCCCACGATTATACATGGCCTTGTAAATTTTCTCGCGTAAGGAGCGGTTTTTCGCGTAGGTAACAAAGGGAATCCAGCTTGGCTTTTGAAGTGTGAATACCCATTTACCATTCATATTTAATGTTTTAGCTTCATCTGAGGCTCCGGTAATTACGGCCTCAGGTAGCCCTGACAGGTCGTCTTTATTGTCAATAACCATTTTATAGTCATTCGTCTCTGCAAGCATATTATCGCCAAATTTCAAATCAAGTAAGGAAAGTTGTTCATTAACCTTTTGTAACAGCTGCTTCCGGTTAGCATCAAGGTTAGCTCCCCCCCTGACAAATCGCTTGTAAGTCTCTGCTAGCAACATAGATTGCTCAGTATTCAGGTTAAATGATGTCCTGCAATCATATACACCTTTTACACGGTCAAAAAGTTGCTCATTCAGATTAACTTCGTCAGTGTGTTTGGATAACATGGGTGCAACAATCCGGGCAATTTCCTGCAATGAATCATTAGTAACCGCCTCTTTCAGGTTTGAAAAAGCATTCTTAACACTTTTAAGTCTTGACCCACTATAATCCAGGGCTTCAATTGTATTTGCAAAGTCAGGTTTTTTTTCAGAATCTATTATACTCTTTATTTCAGCATTATGTTGCCTTATTGCCTCCTGAAAGGCTGGCAAAAAATGGCTATTATGGATTTTATCAAATGGCGGAACTTCAAACTGCGTATTATAAGCCTCTAAAAATGGATTCATTACACTAGGTTTTTTCTCTTGATTAACACAGGCAGCAAGCAAAAAAATGACTGCCGGGAAAAATAGAAACTTTTTCACTTTTAGTTTATTAAATTAATAATCAAAATTATAATGAGTTAAAATGGAGGATGATTTTTTTCAATTCCTCTTCATCTTTTATAGACAGTTTATTTTTTGAAATAAATGCATCCATTTCATTCTTATTATCACCCAAAATACTAAGCAACACTTTCTTTCCTCCGACCAATTTCGCCGGATAATCCTGAATAGCAATAAAAAATTGTTTTTCTATATCATCAAATCGCACAGGCTTGTAATCAGAAAATGCCTTCGCCTCCTCACTGTCGAGAAACTTAATTGTATATCTAACCAGTAGATTAGCCTTGCCTTCGGTAAGGATTCTAAAAAAACCATCGCGCGTGGCACCATCAATTTCATAACTCCTGTAAGTGAAGATATTGTCACCAAAAACTGCTTTTTTAACTATATTCTTAATTCCAATATTATACGTATTTTCTCCTTGCTTAAATTCAAGGTCGTCAGAAAATGCATTATACCTTAGGGCGATATTTTCAAATATAGTATCCTGAGTAATAATTCTCCCGGTTTCATAATTTTCATTCAGGTATGGTGTTCCCTGAACATCCGATATTTTCATATTCAGTCGCATATAGGTGCCTGAAACGATTTTGTTGAACCTTAAATCGTCAATAAACGGCTTGTCAAGTATACTAACCTGGGCTTTCAGTCCCGAAGCAAGTCCCATTGAAACTAAGAAGACAATAATAAAACGGCAGGAAATCCTTAAATCAGCATTGAATAAACGGAGTAAATAAATTCTCAAAAATGTGCCAATTTGATTGCAGGATAAATTGTTACAATCGCGATACATAAAAAATATTTAATGATTATATTTTCAATAAAATTAGTCAAAATCATTTTATGATAAGCATAATGATCAATTTTATTTTTGGTTGGACGAATATATCTAAGTGAATAAAATCCTTTGTTAAAACCAACTGTTATCTTTGGATCCAAAATTCGGATTTTGGAAAATCAATTGGTCTCAAGTCACCTTAAGCTTCACTTAATAGTCCTGATTTATGGTTTTACTGCTATTTTAGGGAAGTTAATCACTCTTCCAGCCACCCAACTAGTGTGGTACAGGATGTTAATTGCGTTGGTTACTTTTTATATTTTTCTGAAATGGAGGAACACAAGCCTAAGAGTCAGCCGAAGTCAATTTCTTAAATTATTTGGCATTGGATTCATTGTTGCCTTGCACTGGATAGCCTTTTTTGGAGCTATAAAAATAGCAAACGTCTCAGTGGCACTTGGTTGCCTGGCTACAACCACACTCTTTACAAGCTTTTTGGAACCATTCTTTTTTCGAAAAAAAATTAATGCCGTTGAAGTGATTATCGGCCTTGTCATAATTATTGGCTTATACCTGATATTCAGATTCGAAATCCGGTATTTATCGGGGATACTCGTTGCACTGTCGGCAGCATTCCTTGCCGGGTTATTTTCTGTTTTGAATAAAAAAATGATCCACCACCATAAAGCCTCTTTAATTAGTTTCTACGAAATGGCAGGCGGGTTATCGTGCATTACTGTTTATCTGTTTTTTTCAGGATGGGGAAATATTCCCATTTCCATGCCAAAGCCAATGGATTTTATCTACTTAATGGCCCTGGGAGTTATATGCACAGCTTATGCCTTTGCAATACAGATAAATATAATGAAACACCTTTCGGCCTACATTGTGGCACTAACTATTAATCTGGAACCTGTTTATGGAATAATAATGGCCTGGTTTCTATTTGGCGAAACAGAACGTATGACTCATGGATTTTATGCCGGAACAACAATCATCCTTATTTCAGTCCTGGGATTTCAATTATATCACTATTATCAGAAAAGAAGGTTCAGAAAACTCAAATCCAATCAATGAAAAGTTCAACGATTACTCAAATTCATTGATCACCCCTTTATCCAGAAGATCTGCCTCTATATTTAAGTCATTTTCAAGAAACTCGTCCATTTCCTCCTCAGAATTAAACTCAGCCAGAAGACCATTATAAACAACTGTCCAGTTTTCAGGTGATTTAAGGATCTTTAATCCTGGAAGTTCAGGACTGAAATCTTTGACAGGATAACCTTCCTTACCACTCTCCTCCTCATCAATATCCTGAAGATACCGGGTGTAATAATCTCTCGCAGGGAATAATTCATCGAGAACATCATCTTCTTCAGCACGTTCATAATATTCTGTTAAAGTTAACCTGTAAACGATCATAGTCCCGTTCCCGTTAACGTACAAGATATCTGCAAATGGTTTATCAGGTCGGGTTTCCAGCTCTTCGAAATCCAGCTCTTCAACCTTTGCTAAAAACCTGGGATGATGATTATGAAGAATAAATTCCGCAGGCTGATCACCTGTCGCCATTATGTCATTACAGATCAGATATTTTGAAGTTTTCATAGTCCTGCCAATTTTTAGGGCAAGATAAAGATTTTCAGGTATTTTTGTACTATGAAGCCCAATATTTACTTTTTCAATCCCACCTGTGAATTGGCCGTTGCCAATGGATCGTCAAATTTTATGGCTCCTGCAAGGTTACGTCGCTTTGAAAATGAATTGAGTACTTTGCCGGCTATATTAGCCAGTAAGGAAGATATTATTCTATCTGAGCACCTACCATCGCTAGAGTATCTTGTTAAGTTGGAAAGCTTAGGATTAATTGTCCCTAAATTTCTAACCCTAAATGAAATTCTACCAGATCTTCCTTTGACGGAATTACCAATTAATTTCCTGATTCCCTGGGGTTGGAGTCCCGCTGCCCACAAACTGCTCTTACCTTTAAAACAGTATTGCAGCCAAAAATTTCTGAGTTCCCCTGTCTTCGAATGGAAGGAGATTCATCGGGAACTTTACAGCAGAAATGCATCATTGACAATATTAAATCAGCTGGTCACACTTAGTAAATCAGAAATCCTATTGCCTTTCAATGATTTACCTGAAAAATGCACCACACATGACCAAATTATTTCACTTCAGAAAAAATGGGAAAGAGTTGTGGTTAAAGCTCCATGGAGTGCATCTGGACGAGGATTACAGGTACTACGAAAAAACGAATACAATCAATCCAATATACAGGTTATTGGAAGTTTTTTAAATCAGCAGGGATACGTCATTGCAGGTCCCTGGCATGAGAGGGTAATGGACTTTTCATTTCAGTTTTTTTCTCACGGATCAGGCAGTCTGGAATATATGGGGTTTACAAGCTTTCGAACAGACAAGGCCGGTCGGTTTGAAGGAATTTATGTTCAGGAACTTCCGCATGATATCGATCCAGAATTAATTGAATTTATTCTGGAATACATTCCACAGGTACAAAAAATTCTCCATGGGATTTTAAACGAGAGCAGATATTCGGCAGATTATTTTGGTTGGTTAGGAGTTGATGCTATGATCTATAAAACAACCGACAGGAAATACAAAATCCAACCATGCCTCGAAATTAACTGTAGGCTTACAATGGGGACACTGGCACTTAAATTAAGAAGTCACCTTGCAGAAGGTTCATTGGGGGATTTTAAAATTATTCATGGTCCAGCAGGATATTTCCACGATTATTGCAGTGCATTGTCGATAAAAGAACCCCTGATCCTGGAAAGCGGGAAAATATCGGAAGGATTTTTGCCACTAACCCCGGTAACGGAGGGTTGTATCTTTGGAGCCTGTCTAAGAGTATCCCGAAGGAATAAAATCTAAAATCAGAAAACTTGCCACAAACTAAAACGTATTGCAGGTTTTCTTATCCTTCCTGTTATTCAGAATCAAGTATTTTCTTAAGATCTTCGAACTGGCTGTTATTAAAAGGCATGTATGTATTTTGATTTGGTTTTTCCTCGATCTCAAAAATAATCTCCGCGATACGGGGGTCTGACAGGCTGATTCCTGTAACCCCGGAAATTTGCTTGTGTATATTTAGTTCATCAGCACCATTTTCCCTCATTTGAATAACTTTTCCAATCATCCCGATTGTTGAGCCGACAGGCAGGATTTTCCCCGAAATTTCAAAAATGCGCTCGATCATTAAATTAATTTGCTCCTCCTGACCTGATAGAATGGTCTTTTTCATAATACTGATACTTTAATTAACATAAGCTAAAAATGTGCCTGAAGCGAAAATAGGGACTATTTTCATATATTTGCGCTCTTTAAAATGACAATACAAAAGTAATGGAAATCTTAATCAGGAATAAAGTAATTGAGGCAATTAATACCCTTTATGGTCAAGTTGTTGACGAAAATCAAGTACAGGTACAGACCACACGAAAGGAGTTTGCCGGCGATAAAACAGTTGTTGTTTTTCCTTTTCTTAGATTTTCAAAAAAGGGTGCTGAACAAACAGCAGATGAAATAGGGAAATTCTTAGTTGAATCCATTGAAGAGATATCCGCATTCAATATAGTAAAAGGGTTTCTAAACCTGTCAATTGATAAGGCCTACTGGATTAATCAGTTTAATCAGGCCGCCAGGGCAGAAAAATACGGGTTTATTCAACCTGATGCAAATTCAGAGGTTGTAATGATTGAATATTCCTCCCCCAATACAAATAAACCGCTGCATCTTGGACACATCAGGAATAACCTTTTGGGGTATTCTGTAAGTGAAATCATGGAAGCAAATGGAAATAAGGTAGTTAAGACTAACATTGTAAACGACAGAGGAATACATATTTGTAAGTCAATGCTCGCCTGGAAAAAACTCGGAAATGGAGAAACGCCTGAATCATCGGGGAAAAAAGGAGATCATCTTGTTGGCGAATATTACGTAAAATTTGACAGGCTATACAAAAATGAGATAGTAGACCTTATTGCGACTGGGATGAATGAAGATGAGGCAAAGGAGAAGTCGCCAGTTATTAAAGAAGCGCGAGAAATGCTACTACTTTGGGAAGCCAACGACCCTGAGACCCGTGATTTGTGGAAAATGATGAACGGCTGGGTCTATGCCGGATTTGATGAAACGTACAGGACTCTTGGTGTTGATTTTGATAAAATTTACTATGAATCAGATACATATACAGTAGGACGTGATGAGGTGTTGCGGGGTGTAAAAGAAGGGATATTCGAACAAATGGATGATACTTCAGTCTGGGCAAATCTTGAAAATGATGGTCTTGATCGCAAGATCCTGCTTCGTTCGGATGGAACATCTGTTTATATGACACAGGATATTGGGACCGCAAAGATTCGATATAGTGATTTTCCTATTGATCGCATGATCTATGTGGTTGGAAATGAACAGATATACCATTTTCAGGTACTTTCTTTATTGCTTGATAAGCTGGGATATAAATGGGGTAAGGATCTTTACCATTTTTCTTATGGGATGGTCGAGTTACCTCAAGGCAGGATGAAATCGCGTGAAGGTACTGTTGTCGATGCAGATGATCTTGTTGCTGGAATGATTGATGTAGCCCGGAAAGTTTCTGAGGAACTCGGAAAACTTGATAATTACAAGGATGAAGAGAAAGAAAGAATTTACAGGATTGTCGCTCTCGGGGCATTGAAATATTTCATCCTTAAGGTCGATCCTAAAAAAACAATGCTCTTCAACCCTGAAGAATCAATAGATTTTAATGGGAATACAGGTCCGTTTATCCAATACACATACGCCAGGATTCAGAGTATTTTGAGAAAAGCATCTGAAGCAGGGATTGATGTCCCTTTACAGGCTAAGGATCTAACAATCAATGATAAAGAAGCCGAATTAATTAAAATCCTCGTTTCATTTCCCGAAATTGTTAAAGAAGCAGGAGCAAACCATAGTCCGGCTCTGGTTGCCAACTTTGTCTATGAGCTTGTAAAAGAGTTCAATCAATATTACCACGAATTTACAATTATGAATGAACCGGACGAAAAAGTTCGGAAATTCAGGCTACTTCTTGCGAAAACTATCGGTCAGACAATAAGTAATGGTTTTTCGCTGTTAGGCATAGAGGTTCCGGAAAGAATGTAAAATTCAAACCTTTCCGATTTTTAATATTTTTGATTCGGGGTGACTATTTTAACTCAGCAAAAAAGTCATTCCCTTTATCATCAACAATGATAAAAGCCGGAAAATTTTCAACTGTAATTTTTCTTACGGCCTCCATTCCAAGCTCTTCAAAGTCGACAACCTCTACCGATTTTATGCTGTCTTTCGCCAGAATAGCAGCAGGACCACCAATTGAACCAAGATAGAAACCCCCATGTTTTTTGCATGCATCAGTAACTTGTTTGGAACGGTTTCCCTTGGCCAGCATAATCTTCGATCCTCCAAGTTCCTGGAATAAATCTACATAACTGTCCATTCTGCCTGCTGTCGTTGGTCCGAAGCTTCCGGAAGCCATCCCTTTGGGAGTTTTTGCCGGCCCAGCGTAATAAACAGGGTGATTTTTGAAATATTCGGGCATTGGTTTGCCTGCATCAATCATTTCCTTGATTTGTGCGTGAGCAATATCGCGTGCAACAATGAGTGTTCCCCGAAGATTCAGCCTGGTTTTAACCGGATATTTGGATAATTCCTTTAGAACTTCCGCCATTGGCTTGTCAAGATCAATATCTACTGCCGGTTGCATGAAAGGTGCCTCAGTTGGAAGGAAACGTTTAGGGTCACGTTCAAGTTCCTCGAGAAAAATACCATCTTTCGTAATCTTAGCCTTGATATTCCGGTCCGCACTGCAGCTAACACCTATCCCAACCGGACATGATGCAGCATGACGAGGTAAACGGATTACACGAACATCATGAACAAAATATTTGCCTCCAAACTGAGCCCCAATTCCGCTCTCACGGCAAATCTTAGTTATTTTCTCTTCCCACTCCAGATCACGGAAGGCCTGACCCCCTTCATTTCCTTCAACGGGAAGGTGGTCGAAATACCCTGCCGAAGCTTTTTTAACAGTCGCGAGCGTAGCCTCTGCTGATGTGCCGCCAACCACTACCGCAAGATGGTAAGGAGGACAGGCAGATGTGCCAAGGTCCTTTATTTTTTCACGTATAAATTTCGTAAGACTCTCTTCATTCAGCAATGACTTTGTTTGCTGGTAAAGAAATGTCTTATTGCCGGATCCGCCACCCTTGGTGACAAAAAGAAATTCATAACTGTCACCTTCTGTTGCATAGAGATCTATCTGGGCAGGAAGGTTGGAGCCTGTATTTTTCTCATCAAACATTGTATAAGGAACGACCTGGGAATAACGCAGGTTCCTGTCGCGATAGGTCTCAAAAATCCCCTTCGACAATGACCTGGCATCATCAGCCCCTGTCCATACATTTTCACCTTTTTTCCCGATAACAATTGCGGTTCCGGTATCCTGACAAGTTGGCAATTCTCCCTCAGCGGATACTACCTGGTTCAGCAACATGGTATAGGCGACAAAAATATCGTTATCACTCGCTTCTTTGTCTTTTAAAATAGCAGCCAACTTCTCCAAATGAGCTTCCCTAAGATAAAATGAAACATCCGCAAACCCCTCCTTAGCCAATAATTCAAGACCTTCAGGTTCAATCTTCAGGATTGTACGACCATCCAGATCAATGCTGGATACAAATTCGTTTGTCAATAACCGGTACTTGGTGGTGTCTTTCTTAATCGGGAAAGGTTTTTGATAAATAAACTCTGCCATGGTAAATGTATCTATATAAATATTAGTAAGATAAACAATTTATTGGAAAGATTTATGTCTTATGAACGGATAGCAAAGGTAGATAAAAAGAGGGATAACGAGATCCAATAAATCAGAATTTAACAGCTAGTTAATATACACAATACTTCGGTAAATTTTAGGCGGC
>CAINLJ010000038.1 GCA_903850335.1 uncultured Bacteroidia bacterium
AACTCTGAAAGAGTTCAATCTGAATAACCCCCGGTGAAGAGAAACGGAACCGGGGGTAGGGACGCGGTTATGTTATCAGCCCCGACAGCGGGTTGAACCAAGCCTTGGTGAATCCGAAAACCCCATGTTAACCTTATTTAATAACCATGCATCAATGACCATTTTTCGGGGTTCGGAATCCATTCCGTCCGGCGGGTGAGTTTGTGTTTTTGCCACCCTTTGTTCGCGGACGGTTTACACGCGTATCCGGTCTACCCCGGGTTACGGGAAGACCCTCACCCGGGGTTATAATATGGTAGCCCCAACGGGGCTTTTTTAGTAGACATATTAATTATACTGGTTTTCTGGGAGATGCAGGTTCGGATCAGGTGAATTTCCTTCGCTTTTCAAAAATTCTCTACAAAATACAACTTAAAGCCGATAATGGAAGCAAAAAAAATCACATAGCTTCATTTCGGTTCCGCTCAATGACCTTCATAACTTGACTCTCTTCCTGTAAAATCTCCATGAGGAAGGCCCTCTCCTTACTTGTCGTAAATAAAGAGTCAGAAAAGTATTTCATTTTGAACGGTTATAAAGCACTCTGAAGTCAAATCTGAATAACCACCGGTGTAGAGAAACGGAACCGGGGGTAGGAATGCAGTTTCATTATCAGCCCCGACAGCGGGTTGAAACAGATTTTGCATGGTTTGAAACAAAATATTATTAACCTGCTTTTTTACAATTTTTATTTCATTAGACGAACCAATTGTATTCTGACTTGCTACTCGACCAAAGGATTATACCGCAATTATATGGATATTTTAAACATTTCAATATTAAATAAGACATGGAACAAGTTGCAATCCTATCCCGATTCTGTAACAGGATTGTAACATTTCTGTAATATCATTTAATTGGGCTGTAATAACATTGTAATAAAATTAAGAAATTTTTGCATAGTTGAAATTTAATCAATTTAAAACATGAAAAAGTTAAAAACACTTTTGTTCTTACTAGTTACTCTTTTGGCGTTTAACGTAAGCGCCCAGGAACCAAGTCAAGCCGAGAAAATCGCGGAATTAAACGACAAGGTCAACGGTTTGCTCGAGAGAGCAGCGACAAGCGAGTCTGATCTGGCTAAACTTACCAAGATCAAAGTTTCCGGATATATCCAGGCTCAGTACCAAAATTTTGAGACACCTGCACTACTCGCAAAATCTCAAAATTACTTCTCTTTAAGAAGAGTTAGGGTAAAATTTACCTATGAAGCAGCTGATGGTATTAAGTTCGTTTTACAACCAGATTTCGCACCTGGAAATCTTTCATTAAAAGATGCTTATGCTGTAGTAAACGACCGTTGGACAAAATCCTTCAGTTTATGGGCTGGAAAATTCAACAGGCCTAACTATGAGGTTGAGTATTCATCCAGTCAGCGTGAGCTCACAGAACGTTCATTGGTAATCAGAACACTCTATCCAGGTGAACGTGCTATTGGTGCAAAACTTGAATTTAATCCGACAAGTTTTCCACTTCATGTCCAATTAGCAGTGTTTAATGGAAATGATGGGTTGACAATTGCGAACAGCGCAGGAACCAATTTAAATGCAACTGATAACATCGACTATGACAACTTTAAGGATGTTATGGCTCGTGTAACCTATAATTTAGCACTTGGAAACTTCGGTGGTCTTGACTTTGGAGCTCATGGATACTTTGGAGCAGCAAAATCAAATGCACTTAAAACATTAAGCAGTGATTACACTACAATTTCTGATGTAAAATTCGGCGACAGAGTTTCCAGAAACTGGCTTGGTGGTGAATTCCAATTGTTTGCAGACGTACTTGGAGGATTATCTGTAAAAGGCGAGTATATTGCAGGAAAGAATGCAACTATCGGTTATGCTCCTGTAGCCGCAACCTCCACAGCTGCCGCAATTCCTGGGGTAGCTAATTATCAGAATAACTTTGCAGGTTACTATTTATACCTGATCAAAAACCTTGGCAAGAAAAATCAGTTTGCTTTCCGTTATGACTACTATGATCCTAACACTGACATTACCGGAAAGGATGTAACAATCAAAGGGTATACAACCACAAGTGCTACAACGCTAAAAACAAAAATGAGCGGCAAAGGTGATCTTGCTACATCAACTTTTGGTTTCGCCTTTCATCATTATTTTGATGACAACATCCGCGTTACATTTTGTTATGAAATTGTACAAAACGAAAAAGTTGGAGTTAATGCTACAACAGGTGTAGGTAATTACACTGAAGATTATACTCAAAATGACGGACAGGTGGTTAAAAAAGGACTGGATTACAGCAAGGTTGTTCCTCAGAACGTATTCACTTTAAGAATTCAGGCTAAATTCTAAGAAACAGTCTTATTAAAAGATTGAAAAGACATATTTTTTGTAATTTTCACAAAAGATCAAATATAACCCGATAGTGAGGTTTAAAAATTCTAAAATAAAAAAACAAGAAAATGAAAAAATTTAATTTGTTGAAGTCCGCAATCATTGCAGTTTTGCTTGGTGTTGTATGCTTTGCTTTCACAGCAGCACCTGAACGTATTACTGTTAAAGGGTCTGACACACTTGTAATTCTTGCACAGAAATGGGCTGAAGTGTATATGAAAACTAATTCGAATGTTTCAATCCAGGTAACTGGGGGTGGTTCGGGTGTTGGTATTTCTGCACTAATCAATGGTGCAACGGATATTGCAAATGCAAGCCGTAAAATGAAAAATACTGAAAAGGAAAAACTTAAAGCAAGATACAACACATTAGGAGTTGAAGTTGCATGTGCTAAAGATGGTATTACAATTTATCTGAACGCGGCTAATAAAGTTAAAGAGTTGTCAATTGAACAACTTGGTAAAATTTTCAGGGGTGAAATCTCCAATTGGAAAGACGTAGGCGGCGAAGATCAGTCTATAAAACTTTATGGCAGGGAGAATAGTTCAGGAACATACGTCTTCTTTCAGGAAAATGTTGTTCAGGGTGATTACGCAACAAGTTGCCAGACTCTTCCCGGAACTGCCGCTGTAGTAAATGCAGTTAAGAAGGATGTTTACGGCATTGGATACGGTGGTGCCGCCTATGCTGAAGGAATAGCTATTTGCAAGGTAAAGAAAGATGATAACAGTCCCGCAGTTGCTGCAACTGCTGAGACAATCAAAACAGGTGAATATCCTATTACCCGTTACCTTTACATGTACCTTCGTAACAGACCTACAGGCGAAATGAAGAAATACATCGACTGGATTCTTAGTGCTGAAGGCCAGAAGCTTGTTGTTGACATGGGCTATTTCCCTGTCAAATAATAAACAATGGATTGAAAATTAATTTGAAATAAATGATTAAAAGCGAATAATCTCCTTCCCAGAGGTTATTCGCTTCGTTTGTTATGTTACTGAGCCAATAAGTACCAAAGAAATAATTTAGATGACAAAAAAAAATAAAAAATCAGGGTCTTCCGGTGCATCTGCCGAAGAACACCGCTCAGATCTTATTGACATTACACAAAAACGATTCAGAATTGGTGATTACCTCGCTGAGAAGATCATTAAAGGAGTCGCTTTTTTATCAATTACAATAATAATCCTGATCTTCATTTTTGTATTCCGTGAAGCTTTCCCTATATTTAATACGTCAAATGAGGTAAAACAACCTGGAGTGGAACAACCAAAACAGGCTGCACAGGAGACTTACGGAGCAGTAACAGATTCAGATCCTAAACCTGAAACTCAGGAAACTTATGGAGCGGTAACCGATTCAGCAAATAAACCGGAAACTCAGGAAACATATGGTGATGTCACAGATAAACCAGTCGTTCCTGAAAAGGAAGGTCTAAAGAATGCAAAACTTGAATCTGCTTCCAAAACAGGGAAAAGTTCCTACACTGTTAGTGCCGGAAGCGGCACAGACGATAACCAGAGTGCCGTGAAGACCCTGCTAACAAAAGATTGGGTGCCTGTTTCAGAAAAACCGAGGTATGGGATACTATCACTTATCGTCGGAACATTTAAGATTACATTGATCTCCATGCTTTTTGCTGCCCCGCTGGCAATACTTGCGGCCTTGTATACATCAGTATTTGCCAATAAGCGAATGAAGGAAATCATTAAACCAACAATAGAACTTCTGGCAGGTTTTCCATCAGTAGTAATTGGATTTTTCGCTTTAATGGTGCTGGCTACCTTCCTTCAAACTATTTTTCATTATGATACAAGATTAAATTCATTCGTAGGTGGTATAGCAATGGGAATTGCTGCAATACCGATCATCTTTACAATTACTGAGGATTCACTGACAGCAGTGCCTAAATCTTATTACGAGGCAAGCCTTGCTCTTGGGGCATCCAAATGGCAAACCGCCTTTTTTGTTATACTTCCTGCTGCAACACCTGGCATCTTTGCTGCAATCCTGTTAGGAATAGGGAGAGTCTTCGGGGAGACGATGATTGCATTAATGGCAACAGGAAATGCCGCTCTTATGGATCTAAATCCATTCGAATCTGTCAGAACACTCGCCGCAACTATCGGAGCAGAAATGGCTGAGGTAGTCTTCGGCGATACCCATTACAATGTATTATTCCTCATCGGATCGCTATTGTTCGTATTTACATTTTGTATCAATGCGATAGCCGAATTTTATGTCAAAGGTATACTCATGAAAAGAATACAGGGAAAATGATAACCAAAGCTAACAAAAATATAAAAGGCATTATCATTGAAGGAGTTACATTAATTTCTGCCTTGATTATTATCGCGATACTCGTGATCATGCTTCTTGTCATTTTCATCGGGGGAAAAGACCATCTAACCTGGGAGTTTTTAACCAGTTTCCCTACCGAGGGCATGACTAAGGGAGGTATATTCCCTGCAATATACGGTACTGCCTTACTCGTAATTATAATGTCGATAGCAGCAGTACCTTTCGGGACAATTACAGCTATTTATCTTACCGAATATGCCAAGGAAAATTCAGTAATAGCCAAAACAATCCGTTTTGCTGTGCGAACACTTGCAGTAATCCCATCGATTATTTATGGTCTCTTTGGACTCGGATTTTTTATAAAATTCGTCGGTGCCCATATAGACGGTGCTTTCTTTGGAGGTGAATTAAAATGGGGGCAACCTAACGTTCTTTGGGCAAGCCTTACGATGTCCCTGCTAACTCTTCCAGTTGTTATTGTTTCTGTCGAAGAGGCTTTAAGAACTGTACCTCAAGATCTTAGAGCAGCAAGTCTTGCACTTGGAGCCACAAAATGGCAAACAATCCGTAAAGTGGTTATACCAGGTTCTCTCTCAGGAATAATGACAGGGACGATTCTTGCAGTGAGCCGTGGCGCAGGAGAAGTTGCCCCGATATTGTTCACCGGAGCGGCCTATTACCTCGCTACATTACCTGGTTTAGGAGACCAGTTTATGGTTTTAGGCTACCACATTTATGTACTCACAACTCAATCGGCAAATGTTGACCAAACGCTGCCAATTCAGTTTGGAACAACGTGTGTGTTGCTATTACTCACATTCATCCTAAATATGACGGCAGTAGTTTTAAGATATAGAATAAGAAAAAAGAAAAATCGTTGATTATGATAGTTGATAAGATCCATACCGAAAACATGTTTCTTTATTACAGTACCAAAATGGCACTGAATAATATTTCTATTAAAATTCCGGAAAAGAAAGTAACTGCGTTCATCGGTCCTTCCGGCTGTGGAAAATCTACATTTCTTCGCAGTCTTAACAGGATGAACGATCTGATCGATGGGGTAAAAATCGAAGGTAAAGTGATGATTGATACTATTAATATTTACGACAAAAATATTGATGTAGTAAATTTACGTAAAAAAGTGGGTATGGTGTTTCAGAAGTCAAACCCATTCGCTAAATCAATCTTCGAAAATATTGCTTACGGACCCAGAATAAATGGTATTAATGACAAGAATCAACTGGACGAAATAGTTGAGACAGCTTTGAAAAATGCGGCAATCTGGGATGAAGTGAAGGATCGTCTGGGTGATTCTGCACTTGGGCTCTCAGGTGGTCAGCAACAACGACTATGCATTGCAAGGACACTGGCAGTAAATCCGGAAATTGTCCTGATGGACGAGCCGGCAAGTGCACTCGATCCTTTATCCACCTCAAAGATCGAGGAATTGATTGTTCAGCTTAAAGAACAATATACAATTGTTATCGTTACTCATAATATGCAGCAGGCAGCCAGAATTAGCGATCATACTGCATTCTTTTATCTAGGTGAGTTGATTGAATATGATAAGACAAGAACAATCTTCACAAATCCCAACAAGAAACAAACCGAAGATTATATAACAGGACGTTTTGGTTGATGTTTAATTTTTTTATACATTTATAACATGGAAAATTATAGAATATTTGACTCTGAACTGGATAGACTTGCACATAAAGTTATTCAGATGTGCTCTCAGGTCAACCTTCAGATTGTTGACGTTGTTTATGCCTTGAATACAATCGATTCCTCACTTGCAAAGAAGGTGATTGCCAATGACGAATATATCAATCATCTTGATGTTAAGATTGATAAACTGTGCCAGAAAATCTTTGCCCTCCAACAACCGGTTGCCTCTGATTTAAGATATATTATTTCTGCTCTCAAAATAAATAATGATCTTGAACGGATTGGTGATCATGCAGTAAGCATTGCCAAACGCATTGAACCATTACAGGATTACAGTCAAATGGTCACTGAACTTGGTATTGATAAAATTGGCGAAAAGACTAAAAACCTTTTTGCTGATGTGGTTGAACTGGTTAAAACACACAATCTGGATTATGGGGATCAAATAATACAGAAGGCGGCTGAAATAAAGGATGAATGCAAAAAAATTTCTTCAACAGTTCTTGTCGAAATGATGCAACAGTCTGAAGTTGTTGTTGTTGCCGCCAATATATTGATTATTGCCAATCTATTTGAGCGGATATCAGGTTATTCTACAAATATAGAAGAGTCAATATCCTTTGTAGTAAACGGCGAAATAGTTAAGCATAAGAAACACAGCGATAACATAAATGAATGAAAAATTTCGGATACTCGTTGTTGAAGACGAAGAGGATCTTAATGAAATTTTGCAGTTTAACCTGGAAAGTGAAGGATATATTGTAGATACTTCATTTTCGGCTGAAGAAGCACTTAAGCGGGATCTGACAGGCTACAACCTAATGATCCTGGATGTTATGATGGGAAAGATCTCAGGATTTGGTCTTGCTCAAAGGGTCAGAAAAGAATTTCAGTTAGATGTGCCAATAATATTCCTCACAGCAAGAGATACTGAAAATGACCTCTTAACGGGATTCAACCTGGGTGCCGATGACTATATAATAAAACCCTTTTCTATTAAAGAGTTACAGGCCAGGGTGAAGGCTGTACTAAAAAGAGCTAAGGTTACCCCTGCAGAAGTCGCCTCATCCTTACTTAAACTTGGAGATCTTGCAATCGACCACGACACAAAGAGACTTATTCTGGGAGATAAAAAGATTGAACTTACAAGGAAGGAATATGAAATAATATCATTACTTGCAAAATCACCCGGCAGGATCTTCTCACGCGAGGAGATCCTCCGGAGGATATGGGAAAGCGATGTCATTGTAACAGATAGAACTGTTGATGTGAATATGACCCGCATCCGACGTAAAATGGATGAATACGGTAGTTATATCCGCAACAAACCCGGATTTGGTTATTATTTCGAAATTTAAGTTTAAGCTTCCATTGAGATGTTCTTCGACAAAAAAAGTATAAGCTGGAAACTATTTTTCTACTATCTGCTACTGTTTGGAATTTTCACGATATCTATAATTCTGTATCAAAATCAGCGCGAACAACATTACCGCATCGGTGAAATTGAAACCAATCTCAACGAATATACAGACATTACACACAGATATATTGAGCATAACTATATTTTCAAGGACAAAGCCTTCTCCAGACTCGACAGTCTTCAGATTATAATTCCTGTCGAAAGAGTTCGCCTGACTCTTATAAATCGTGACGGCGCAGTACTTTATGATAACACGATGCATGATTACATGCATATGGAAAATCATGGTAAGCGCCCGGAGGTAATTAAGGCATTAAAAGATGGGTTTGGTGAAAATATCAGACACTCAGCGACTACCAACATCGATTACATTTATTTTGCCAAATCATATCCGGATTACATCATCAGGGCAGCTTTTGTATATGATACGCGCATTAAGGATTTTCTAAAAATTGATGCTGTCTTTATTGGTTTTTTAATCTTCCTTTTCATTGCTTTTGGATTCCTTCTGAGGTATATCGCGAATCATATTGCAGACTCTATTACGAAACTTAAGGATTTTGTTGTAAAGGTACGGCGTAACGAAGCCATAAACATCAACGAGGAAACACGGTTTGCAGCCGATGAACTAGGTTTCATAAGTAGTGAGATTATCAAGTTATACAAACAATTACGTAAAACAAAAACTGAGCTGGTTCTCGAAAAGGAAAAATTAATTAGTCATCTCTTCGTTTTAAATGAAGGAATAGGATTCTTTTCGGCCGACAAAAGAGCAATTCTGAATAACAGCCATTTTGTTTTTTACGTTAATATTATCTCGGAGGAAACAACCACAGCAATGGAAAATATTTTTAATGCAGAGGAGTTTCTTGAGATTAATAACTTCCTTACTAAAACGCTTGCTGAAAACATCCCTTATCAGCTTAATGAACTACCAAGAATCGAATATGCAATTCAAAAAGATAAATATCACTTTCATATTCAGTGTATTATCTTTCCGGATAAGAGTTTTGAAATCCTCATTTCAGATCAGACCCAGCTTATGCGCCGAAGCATAATGAAGCAGCAGATAACCTCAAATATCTCACACGAGCTGAAGACCCCCATATCCTCTGTTAAAGGCTATCTGGAAACTGTTCTCAATAATCCATACCTTGAAATCAGCAAACAACATTATTTCATCGAAAAAGCCTATAATCAAACTGAGCGACTTACTCAACTCGTAAACGATATATCATTACTTAACAAGATTGAGGAATATTCAGAGTTGTATGTCCGTGAAAATGTTCAGATACAAAAAGCATTTAATGAGGCAATTGAAAGTTTCAGTGATCAGATCAGGCAAAAGAATATTCAAATTGATTGTACGGTTGGGGAAGAAGTCTTTATCAATGCAAACTATTCTTTGATCTTCTCTGTATTCCGGAATCTTATGGAAAACTCTGTCAATTATGCGGGTGATAATATTACAATTTCCTTTACCAAATATCACGAAGACAGCTCATTCCTATACTTTTCTTTTTCTGATAATGGTCCTGGAGTAGAGGATGAACACCTAGCACGTCTGTTTGAGAGATTTTACAGGGTCGATTCAGGAAGGTCTCGGAAAGAGGGAGGGACGGGTCTTGGACTGGCAATTGTAAAAAATGCAATTTTAAGCTTCAAGGGTGAGATTTCGGCAAGAAAAAGAAAGGATGGAGGGCTGGAGTTTTTATTCTCGTTACCGAGATAAAAAGCTTTGTTGAACTTATCTGATTTCATAATTGGGCTTTATTTCAAACTATCCAATATCAGGTTCAGCCCGCTGTCGGGGCTGATAACAAAACCGCATCACTACCCCCGGTTCCGTTCCTCTTCACCGGGGGTTAATCAGATTGAACTCTTTCAGAGTCATTTATAACCAATCAAAACAAAACACTTTTCAAACTTTGTATTGACGGCCGGACGACAGACACAGCCGACTTTACGACGGGACGACTTACCGAAATATAAACAATATGAAGGAGCGGAGCCGAAATGATGCTATTTTGATGTTTGGTTTCCAACCACGGAAAAACGGATTTGAGGGTATATTTTTAAAAAAGGCGAATGGAATTCGCCCGACCCGGTCGTGCACACACCCAAAATAGCACGATAATCAGTAAATCAACCAATAAAAGCCCGGGAAGGGCTTAATTTGAATAACCCCGGGTAAGGTTCGTCCGCAACCCGGGGTAGGGCATAAACGTGTGGAAACCGTCCGAGGGCAAAAGGTGGCAAAAGTACAAAGCCTCTTTCGGACGGAATGGATCCCGACAATTGGAATGGTTCTTGATGCATGGTTATCAACATAGAAGGGTAAATAAGGTTTGATTTTGTGGGGTATCCCCAGCTACGAAGGTTGACATGAAGAAAAATAAGGTTTTATAAGCCATTCAAAATAAATTATTTCACAGACCCAGTTAAAACAGGTATGGAAATTGCCTGGGGCAGGTAACAAAACCGCATCACTACCCCCGGTTCCGTTCCTCTTCACCGGGGGTTAATCAGATTGAACTCTTTCAGAGTCCTTTATAACCAATCAAAACAAAACACTTTTCAAACTTTGTATTGACGGCCGGACGACAGACACAGCCGACTTTACGACGGGACGACTTACCGAAATATAAACAATATGAAGGAGCGGAGC
>CAINLJ010000039.1 GCA_903850335.1 uncultured Bacteroidia bacterium
ATAAACGGTGCTCTGCACCTTTGAACGTTAAAAGTCAGATATTTTCATTTAAAATTATGAGGCAGAACTTTTTCAAGCAATATCAAGCAATTAAAAAGAGTTATATAGGAGGTCGCAAAGTGAAAACGCAAAGAATCGCATGGTATTGTATATTAGGCCATTAAATCTGTGCAATACTGTGTTTTCATCATTTAATCCAGCGGTAGAAGACTTTTGATACAGCCTCTGCTATGCAATTATTAATAGTTTTTTTGAATAGAATATGAAATTATCATATGAATAGCACCTATCAAATCGTTTATATAAGATTAATACCCACAACAATTTGAATTGACCCTGGAAATGCATTTTAAAAGCCGGATTAGGAGTAACACCTAGCCTGACAATGTAATTCCAGCCAGTAGCGAGTTGCCAGTTGCCAGTAGCTAACTGCCTGCATCAAAATCTGATTCTCTAATCACCAGCAACAAACTGAAAACCAATTCCTCTCACGGTTTCAAGAAATTCTCCTTCTATAAATTCAGAAAGTTTTTTCCGCAGATTTTTGATATGGACATCGATATAGTTCGAATTATAATTCTCCTCGATGATATCTCCCCAAATATGTTCGGAAATCTGAAGTCTGGTTACGACCCTGTTTTTATTGAGAATGAGGAAACTAAGTATGTCGTATTCTTTCCGTGTTAGTGCAACCGGTATTCCTCCGGAAAAAACCAGTCGCTTGTCCAAATCAATTTCGAGGTTATTGACAGTAATAATATTGGCTCTTATTCCATGTTTTCTTCTCATCACCGCCATGATGCGCGATTTCAGTTCGAGGAGGGAGAAGGGTTTTGGCAAGTAGTCATCTGCACCAAAATTAAGACCTTTGATCCGATCTTCCAGTGCACTTCTGGCTGATAATATGATCACCGCTGTGTTACTGTTATTTGTAACTGATTCCTTAAGCAGGTCGATACCATCGTAATCAGGCAGTCCCAGATCAAGCAGCAAAAGATCGTAATTATTTGAAAATAGTTTATCTGAAGCAACGTGACCAGTGTGTGCCTCATCGCACGAAAATCCCTCTTTCTCCAGATAACTCCGTACCTCGTTAGCCAGTGGAATTTCATCTTCAACAATTAAAACCTGCATTTTTACCGATTTAAAATCACAATAGTTCAAACCTACATGAAAAAAATGAGAATTCACAATTTTTTCAATCTCATTATCTTATTTTTATACTTCCAACCGAATCAGATTATTTTTGGTCAGATAAAATATGCAGAGTTTGAGTGAGAAGCAGAACCTAAAATCTGAAGATATTTAAATTGCAGTATAATAAGCACTAACACATTCGAAAATGAGACTTGAGCTAAAACTGGCGTTGATTGGGGCCCTTTCAAAAATAATAATCTTTTTGATCTTGTTTATGCTTATGCAACGTGTGATCGACAAGCAGGCATTACGGCAAACCGATCATGATCTTGTGAAAATGAAGGACAAGACAATGGAAATTGTCAGTAAGATTGGCATTAATTCCTTTTTGAATATTGAAAGAGACAGTGTTTATGCAAGTTATAATATGCTCAAAGATGAGTATATCACGATTGATCTTGATCCCGCAAAAAGTCCGGGAGAAGTTGTCTTTTCGAATGAGGCGCGGGAAATTGAGGATGAAGATTTTGATTTCAGGATATTAAACTATGGATTTGTCATTAATAATCAGTACTATATGTTAGAAATAGGCAAAAACATTCAGCTGATTAACTCCTTAAATAAGATGATGAAGAACATCTCTATAACAATAATTTTAATAGTCCTTGTGATTACGATCATTGTAGATGTTGGGATTAATAAATACCTGCTTAATCCGCTTAATAACCTGATTATAAAGAAGCTAAAAACAATAACGAGTCCCGAGACCTTTGATTTTTCGGAACTTAAGAGTACGACCTCTGATTTTGTTTATCTCAATAATGCTTTAAATGAGTTGATGCATAAGGTTACGACTATATTAAAAAATCAGCAGAAATTTACCGCAGATGTTTCACACGAATTATTTACCCCTATATCCATCATGCAGAGTAAACTGGAGAATTTGCTTGTATCCGGAAATCTGCCTGAACATTTTGTTTCCGATATTTTGGATCAGCAGAATAATTTGAACCGCTTACAACAAATTATTAAGGCATTGCTTCTTATTGCCCGAATTGAGAATGATCAGTTTGCAAAAAATGACACCATAAGTCTTCGTGATCTTGTTGAGGAGATAATTGTTAATATTGAAGACCGGGCAGAGATGAAAAATGTCACAATTGAAAATCTCGTTCATCCGAACGATTCACTCTCCAGCGTGAATAAATCCCTTATTTACATCCTGATGTTTAACCTGGTTTCCAATGCGATTAAATATAACAGGGAGGGTGGCAAGATTCGTATTCTTTGTTTTGAGACGGGAAGTAAATGTTGTATAGAAGTGATTGATAATGGCATAGGCATTGATGCCGATCAGATTTCTAACATCTTTAATCGGTTTAAACGTGCTGATCCGACATCTGGCGAGGGTTATGGGCTTGGACTTTCTATTGTTAGCAGCATTGTAGGTTTTCATAACGGATTCATCGAAGTACAATCCGTAAAAGGTGAGGGATCGACCTTTAAAGTTCAATTTCCGTTAAAAAATGTTAATTTAGTCTCAGCAGGCTAAATCTTCATGATTCCTTCATAGTTGGAACAATACATTTGATCCGTAAACAATATTAAAAATCAATTTTAAAATTCACTATCATGAAAAAATTAGTACTTTTATTAAGCTTCGTATTCGTTTTAGGTTTGATTTCTGTAAGTGCTCAGGATGCCAAGAAAGCCGTTAAAAAAGCTCCTGCTAAGACTGAGAAAGCAGCTAAGGCTCCTGAAAAAAAGGCTCCTGCAAAAGCTAAACCAGCAAAAAAAGCAGCAAAGAAAACTGAAGCTCCAGTGAAGAAATAAGCTAAGCTAAAATTAAAAGGAACCGCGGATTAAACTCTGCGGTTTTTTTTTGCTTAATATTAGGTCATTAAATCTGCGCAACATTCTGTTTTTATCATTTAATCCAGCGGTAGAAGACTTTTGATGGATCAGATGAAAAAGTTGTGGGGAATGGTATAAAATTGAATTTTTATTTCATAAACAGCGATTTGCAGAAGTTTTGTTACCAAA
>CAINLJ010000040.1 GCA_903850335.1 uncultured Bacteroidia bacterium
CCGTTTTCTATCGACACAAATGCTTTTCCATCTTTGGAACTTGGAAAGCTAACAGAGATCTCATCACCCACTTTGTATTTCTCCCTGTCAGCCGAAAAATTAAGCATTGTTGCGCCTCCCTCCCGACCGCCTGAACTACCGTATGGCCAATCCAGATAAACCGTACGGGAAACACTATGCCCATTAGGAAGTTTTGCTATAAACAAATATCTGCCCCAATTGTCATTGGAAACGTTAAATGAAATAGTTGCCTTTCCCGACGAAGTGTTTATCTGCTTGTTAAGTAATGGTCTGTATTCTTCACGCGTGACGTAATTAGCAAGGTAATCCTCAGATGCATCCCACCACCATCGCCAATCAATTTTATAAGCCGAGACCTCGACCTTCGATTCTGCAGGATTTCCTGAAGGATCTACAACGATGATTTCCAATTCGTTATCCTTACCGCAAGAGAGCATCGAATGTGATGGCTCCTCATCCGGAAAACGTATACCAACATATTTGGTGAAAGGAGAAACGTGTTTGCTGACCTGAGTAATACTAAAATCACCACCGGGCTCAAATACACGTGTTGTAAAAATTGCTTCCAGCTTACCAGGTGCATTACTCAATGTGCCAGGATTGATTGGGAAAGAAATCTCTCCTTTTTCATTTAATTTACCATCAAAGATTGTCTGTTCTGACGATTCGAATTTAACTACATGACTATCAAAACAATAGCTACTATAATTAGCAAAGGTTGTCGTGCCTTTTTTCAATGTCATATCAACTTTTGCCCTTAATGATGGTGCTAATCCACCTTGAAGCCATTTTGCAGTTAACAAACCCGTTTGACTATTTCCCCCCGACTGAAGGGGTTCTGCAGAAGTGGTGAATTGTAATTTAAGCCTGTTAGGCTTGACTGTTTCAATTCGGATACGTTTTGTAAATTCGGCACCCCCAATCTTGGCTGAAAGACGCCAGTTTCCTGTGGGTGAGTCGGATTTTGTGGTAGTTTTAAGTGTTATAATATTTCCGTGCAATGGTAAAACGATCCTTTGTTCCAGCTGTTCCGTAGGAGAAAATAACTCAAAAATAACGGGATGATCCATGGCGGTTTTTTGAATCTTGTCCTGAATTACTAAGGAGACAAAAATCGAATCACCTGGACGCCAAACGCCACGTTCACCATATAAATAACCTTTCAATCCCTTTAGAACCTCATTGCCACCTATATCAAAACGGCTTAATTGAAGAGATACTTCATCAGTTATCTTTAGGTATCCGATATCATTTCCATTCTTGGCAACAATAAGAAAGGGTGTCCTGCTTAAATCCAAGCTAACAATACCCTGAGCGTCAGTTTTTCCCACTGAGATAACCTGTGATTGGAAATCCAATACTGAGATTTCAGTTCCTGGCTGAGGCTGAGCCGACAAAAGATTAGTTGCAATTACGAGTAAACGGTTGTCTATTCCCCGTTTTGCGATTAATCCGATGTTGGATGCAATCACATTTTTGGAAGTATTTCTGTTTTCTATATAATATGCCAAGGAGCAGGGATTGTTTCTGTTTTTCCAGTCATATTGATTCCCTTCATATTCATACCAGTTTTCCTCTTCATCCATGTATGAAGGTGAAAGCCATTTATCTTCTTCGTTTGTATCAATTTTACGCTTAACATTTTTTATTGGTGAATCATCATTACATGGATAGAGAGAATATTCCGGACGCATTGACAGTTGAACCTGATAAATTGCACCCGGTTCGACCTTAATCAAATCATTTATTTTGAAACTGTATGCACTCCACTTATTTAAAATACCGGCATGAATTCCGGATAATGAAAGCACTCCCCGATAGACAGGCCGGCCAACATTTTTTAGTGAATTATACTGATCCAGGTT
Source organism: uncultured Bacteroidia bacterium (assembly GCA_903850335.1). Lineage (GTDB taxonomy): Bacteria > Bacteroidota > Bacteroidia > Bacteroidales > Prolixibacteraceae > JAAFHB01. Next base: position 1,887 of record CAINLJ010000040.1, read on the forward strand.
ATTTGTCTGAAAAAACTGACTATAATTATTTGAAAATATTTTAACAATACGAATCCCTACAGCACTGAGGTTTACAGCTTCAAAAGGAATAACCAATCCTTCTGTCCCCGGAATAATATTCCCTTTACCTACGAATCGGATTGCTGGATTTTCAGATTTAAAATTGATCTCAACAAGAGTATTTTTGCCTAACCGGTTACCCTGATAATTTTTTAAACCATTGAAAATTTCCAGATTGCGCTTACCTGAAATATCTTCAACCGGAATCAATCTCACCTTGTTATCTTCAATGGAAACCTCAAAACCTACTCCTTGCATAGTAAATAGTCCGGCAGTTTCCTGATCTGTTGCCAGTGGGTCGGAGAAAGTAAGTTCAATAGAAGAGGAACCTTGCATTGTCTTGCTCCCGGTGAGAACAAAATCACCTAAAGCAGGAATGACAACAACCTGTTCACCTTGACTATCGGCATTTATCGATTTTCCATTCCAGTTCATTATCACTTTCCCCGCATCAACAGTTCGGTTTATTTTTTGAACCGTAAAATGATGTTCAATGTGACTTCCGTTATGAATCCACCGAATGGGTAATTCTGAGCCTGACTGATCTGCATGAATCAGTTTTTCAACTTTATCATTGCTGAAAATATCACTTGTTGTTATTGTTCCATTAATTTCAGTTTTCGTTTCACTATTTACCCTGGAACATTTAATCCCCTCGATGTTAACAAGATAATCAGCTTCAACAGTTCTTACCTGAAATTCAAATTGTCGTTGAGCATCAGGCACAGACTTTATTTTGTCCAAATGAAAAACTACTTTATAGATTTTACCTGAATGAAGAGGTTTATCCGGATGAAAAATCACTATATGGCCTTCTAAAAGTGATGTTTTACCTGAAACATTAGGTTCGAATGTGAAAAGATCAGATGGAACCTGACCTCCGCTCAATGAGCCAGGTGCCGAAATAAGATTTATTCGGATATCATCATTTATTCCAATCACTCCGGAAGTAAATGCACCAATAGATTCGGAAAATGCATTCGAATTTGAAACAGATTTTTTCTTATCAGAATGGCAGGATAAGAGAAAGAACACTGATAAGATAGAAACAAGAAGTGATAAAGGTCTGGTCATTTGTATTCAGGTTGGTTGGTTAATATAGAAAAGAAGATATCTTTAATATTTAATGAAAGAGGCTTATCGTTGTTATTATGACAACCAAAAGTATTAAATTTATAGAAACATTTTGATTTTATGTACTGAATATTGTAAATGATCTTTACCAAAAAACCCTTAAGAGAATTCGTCTCTTAAGGGTTTTCAAATAGTAAAAAGGTCATCCATGTCAATAAGGATGAAATTGCTGTGAATTTTTTCAGAAGTTATTATACAACGACCAGCATTGAGACTGTTATTGGCTCAATTACAGTGTGGCGGTCTTTGGCACCCTGATTCTTCGGGTCATTCAGGATTTTGCCAAGCAACTCCATATCTGTTACCTCAATCACAAGGATTACGGAGTTAGGATCGTTACTATCCTGAAAAGTCTGAAAACCAGTTACTGCCGGAGCGAAAAGTTCAACCCTTTCCTGATGGCCTTTAAGCCACGTTTCAAAATTGCCGACTTTATGCCGGGCTACTACTGTTGACATAATTTTTTTATTTCGTTTAAAATTGATTATTAATTTGATACTCTATGACAAATAAACTAAAATCAGCAGATTACACTATCAGGAATTGAAATTTGATTTACCGGTTATAGTTAGATTTTTAAGAGGTTCAATATAAAAAGGAACAATCAAGTATGGTTTAGGTTCAACCAACTTATTAATTGATTCTAATAAATCAAGTTAGAAAAAGGGGGAGATGTAAGTTCAAAATAATCTTTAATTCCGATGGATCGGATCGCAATACCAGAGCTTCTCATCCAATTCAAATGCGGGAAGGACCCGGAACTTCAAACCATTTGGATGTCAGTTCAACATGTTTGTAATTATGGATGTAGTTTATGGCCTCCTGAGCATCTGCAGCAATATGATAGGTAGCTTTGTAATCTTCTTTTGAGAATGATTCCCGGTAAGCTCGTTCAAACTGATCAAACAGAGAATTAAAAAATCCTTCTGTATTAATAAAAACAATGGGTTTTTGATGATATTGAAGTTGCTTTAAGGTAATTACTTCAAGTATTTCTTCAAGTGTCCCAAATCCACCCGGAAGGGCAATAAATGCATCAGAACGTTTTCGCATGAGATATTTACGATCGCGCATATTTGGGGTAATGATCTGTTCATGATCTAAGGGGGAAGAAAGCTTTTTATTGTGAATTGATTCAGGGATTATCCCGATTGAAATTGCACCTGCAGTGCGTGCTGCTTCAGCCACCGTATGCATTAAGCCAACTGTGGCGCCACCATACACTATCGAATGGTTATTCTCTCCAATGAGCTTGCCGAGTGCCTGTGCTGCCTCAAAATATATGCCGGGAATAGCATTGCTGGAGGAACAGAAAACACAGATGTTCATGAGCAGTTGAATAGGCTATTAGACAATTAGGCTGAAGTGAGCGGGTGACTGTTCAGGATTTGAATAGTCACCTGCCCGCTTTCGAAGGATCTATTAAATATCAATGTTTGCATAGGTAGCATTATCCTCAATAAACTTTCGTCTTGGAGGAACATCATCACCCATAAGCATCGAGAATACGTGATCAGTTTCTGCCGGGTTTTCAATTGTGACCTGACGTAAGGTGCGTGTTTCAGGATTCATCGTTGTATCCCAAAGCTGCTCAGCGTTCATTTCTCCGAGACCTTTATAACGTTGAACATGAAGTGCTTTTTCATTTCCACCCGCCCACTCTTCAATTAATTTGATCCGTTGCTGTTCTGTCCAGCAATATTGTTCCTGTTTTCCTTTTTTGACCAGATAAAGTGGCGGAGTAGCAATATAAAGATAACCATTTACGATTAGATCGTACAAGTATCTGAAAAAGAAGGTCATAATAAGTGTTGCGATATGAGAACCATCAACGTCCGCATCAGTCATTATAACTATTTTGTGATATCTTAGCTTAGAAAAATTCAAAGCCTTTGGATCCTCATCAGTTCCGATTGACACGCCCAGTGCAGTGTAGATATTCCTGATCTCTTCGCTGTCGAATACCCTGTGGGTCATAGCCTTTTCAACATTCAGAATCTTACCTCTCAGTGGCAGAATTGCCTGAAATTTCCTGTCACGGCCTTGTTTAGCTGTACCACCTGCCGAATCCCCCTCGACAAAGAATACTTCACAAAGACCAGGATCTTTTTCAGAACAATCGGCGAGTTTTCCGGGTAATCCTCCTCCTGTCAGAACACTCTTCCTTTGAACTAATTCCCTTGCCTTACGGGCAGCATGACGGGCTGTTGCGGCAAGAATAACCTTATTAACAATAATTTTAGCTTCCCGGGGATGCTCTTCGAGATAGTTTGAGAGCATTTCACTCACAGCCTGATCAACAGAGGCACTGATTTCAGAGTTCCCGAGTTTTGTTTTTGTTTGCCCTTCAAACTGTGGTTCCTGAACTTTGACAGATAAAACAGCCGTCAAACCTTCACGAAAATCATCACCACTGATTTCAAATTTGAGTTTGGAAAGCATTCCGCTTGTATCGGCATAACTCTTCAGTGTGCGTGTGAGTCCCCGACGAAAGCCTGTCATATGAGTACCACCCTCAATTGTATTGATGTTATTCACATAGGAGTGGATATTTTCAGTGAAAGAGTTGTTGTAGCACATAGCAATTTCTACAGGCACCTCATTTTTTTCAGTAGAAATATGAATGGTTTCTTCAATTAACCGTTCACGTGTTCCGTCCAGATAATCAACAAACTCGGCTAATCCTCTCTCTGACAAAAAGAGTTCATGTTTGAATTCACCATTTTCTTCAACAATTCTTGTGTCAGTAATTGAAAGACGGATTCCACTATTCAGGAATGCAAGCTCTCTTAAACGAGCTGAAAGTATATCGTATTTGAATTCAGTGGTTGTAAAAATCGAATCGTCAGGAACAAACGTAATTATTGTTCCTGTTCGGTCTGACTCACCAATGATTTTAACATCCCCCATAGGGAAACCCTTTTCAAATTCCTGCTCCCATATCTTACCCGCACGGTGGATCTCTGCCCGAAGGTATTTGGAAAGTGCATTAACACAGGAAACACCAACACCATGCAACCCTCCGGAAACTTTATAGCTTTCCTTATTAAATTTTCCTCCGGCATGCAGAACAGTTAAAACAACCTCGAGCGCTGACTTATTTTCACCTGTATGCAATTCAGTAGGGATACCACGTCCATCATCAGTAACTGTTACCGAACCATCCGTATTAATTACAACTTCAATATTACTGCAATAACCGGCCAATGCTTCATCAATAGAGTTATCAATAACCTCATAAACAAGATGATGCAAACCTTTAATATTTATGTCACCAATATACATGGCAGGACGTTTCCGTACTGCCTCCAGACCTTCAAGAACCTGAATACTGTCGGCGCCATAACTTTCAGTATCATTAACAGGCTTATTCTCTAATTCACTCATTCCAAAAAAATTATTATTAAAAAAATAAAAAAGAATGACCTGATTTGTTAACCAGACATATCTACTGACTTCATAAAACCTGATCCTTTGTATTATTTGATCCTGATTTCAGGAAAAGTCCCCTTATTTTCGAAGGTTCGCAAATGTAACAAAATATCCTTTAAAAAAGAAATAAAATGAAGTGATTCAGGATGGCATCCTAAGCACTATAAAAATTTTAACTAACTGAAATTTAGTGCTTAAACTATTTTATATGAAAATATTTTTCATCATTCAGAAATTCTTTCTAGAATGATACAGAAACGCCGGCAATTAATCGTAAACCCTGTGAAGCATACCCCAGCCATTGTTCGTTAAGTCGGTTTAGAACATTGTCCACACGTCCAAACAATCTGAATTTACTGGTTAATTCATAGGTAGCGCCAAAGTTCAGTTGAACTGACGGATCTATCTGTACCACTTCATCATGGGAGACAGGAGAGGCGAATGGATTGATGTTAATCACCCTGGCCTGACGACTGCCAATAACACCCAAATCTGCGTACCCGGTCAGGTTATCAATAATCCTTAATCCAAGAGTGGCTGAAAGGTCAAAATTTGGCTTATGTGAAGCGACAGTTAGTTTTTCGAGACTATAGTTGTAGTAATTCCCCTTTAAAATTATTGAAAGATCCTTGCCTGAGACATATGAAAATTCTGCAGAAAAATTTGTGACTGTAGCATTTCCATACTCTACTCCAAATTGATTAGAGTAATATAACGGTGCGGAACCCGCATTTAAATAACTGTTTAATACATAAAAATATAAGTCATTTATTTTACTGTGGTTGACACCGATGTTATAGGATATTTCACGAGACATTTTACCTTTAAGACCTCCGGATACAGTATAATTAAAATCAGTTGGTTGAAGATTATGACGGGGATCAGACCATGGATTTTCAATTGCAATATCCTGATAACTATTATTTTTCAGATCACCTTTAAATGCAGCATAAAGAGTAAGTATGCTAACCGGTCTATAATTGAATTCGAAATCAGGATAAAGCTTGGTTATATTTCCCCCGTTTTTATTTGTGACAGTTACAAAATTCAACCCACCACGTAATGCCCAGCTATCTCCGTCGAGCATCAATGAAGGCGCTATCCGGATCCAGTCTCTACCCGTCGTTCCGGAAATGTGCTGTGAGTCCAGAGTAACGCTGTCTGTAGTAAAATGATCATAGGAAGCATTTACAACACCATGAACCATTCCAAAATTATAATCAAATTTACCAAAAAGGCCGGCACTATTCTCTTTCTGGCCTGTCTTTGAATCAAAAAAACCTAACCTGATACCGCTGTTGAATGTAAAATCGTGTTTCATCTGGTCGCTGCTGCGAAGAGCGACCTTCAAGGCTCCCCGTTCGTATACTTGTTTCAAGCCATATCTGTGTGATGAAAGAGAGTCGATTTTGGCAGGGATTGACGCTGGATAACCGTAATATCTCATTGCATCCCTGTCATACGACAAATCTGTCGAAAGTATTGTATTTCCAATATTGACTGAGCCGAAAATGGCAGCATTATTCTGGCTGCATGGAGCATCAACAAGGTTAGCCTCTCTTAGTTTTATTTGACCATCGGAAGAGAGATGGCGCAAATGAAGTCCGAAAGTAGCGGCTCTTGATTCCGGAAGGTTAATAAAAAACTCGCCAAAAACACTATTTGAAGTCCCGGCGCCAAGTTTTAAATACCCAATTCCTGATTCCTGGTAATACCTTTTATTGACATCTGCAGGTTTTATAGATGATGCGGTGAAACCCGAAATAACCGGACGACTCTCGATTGAATAAACAAATTCGGGTGAAAAACGGGCCGTATCCTCGATGACTGGAAGTAGGTTTATCTTATTTGCATTTGCAATACTTGGGCGATAAGCTTTCATCACTTCGACAGATTGATTAAGCTTAGTTGAATCTTTCTGAGCACTTGTAACTTCGCCAAGGAATATCGTGCACAAAATAAAAACTGATAAAAAAGGTAATATTTGTTTCATAATGCTTTCTATTTTATTTCTTTTTTGATCCTCCACCAACAGATTGTGATTTAACCTCTTGTTTCTCAGATCCGGTATTCTCCTTAGCCTCAAGCACCTTCAGATATTGACCAGCTTCTTCTATTACACCATCATCTTTTTGTTCATAGTTATCTATGATACTTTTTAAAGTATTTGTTGCCTGAAAAAGGTCATTTTGCTTTTCATATACATGTGCAAGCAGGATGAAACTTTTACCGAGCCAATATTGGTGGGGAGTGCTCTTTTCAATAAAATTGTTTACTTCATTCTCAGCCTCTTTAAGTTTATTTTCAGAATAATAGTATTCACAAACCCTGTACTTGGCTTCAGCACCTTCGAGCGATTTTGAATCGACCGACAACTTACGCCACAAGGGGAGCGCCTTTGCCGGATCATTAAGCTCTAAATAAGCCTTTGCAGATTTATAGGACGCCTCTCTGTCGAGTTCTGCAGGTACCTTATCCATACTCCTGATCTTCCATCCTATTTTAGAAACTGCCTCGAAATCCTTTAATTCATAATAACATCGCAACCTTCCTGCTAATGAAATTAAAGTATTGCTTGTATTGCTCGAAACAGATTCGAGTCGCTGATAATAACCTAATGCCTTATGAAAATCACCGGTTTTATAGGCGATCTCAGAACCACGTAACAAGGCATTTTCAGTAAAAATATTGTCAGGTTGTGATAAAATAAAATCATAACTTAGCAAGGCATCCTCCGGATTAGCCATAAACTCAGATTCAGCCTTGTAAAAATGAACGTTAATAGCAAAATTACCTGTTGGGAAATTATCAAGATATTTTTGGAGTTCATCGGTAGCCCTGGGATCTTTTGCCATATAAAGCTTTTCGGCTGCATAGAAGGTCAATGAATCCTGTTCATTTTGAGAGGGAGTAGCCGAATGTCCAAGCTTTTTTGTATAGGATATGTAGTCACCAACCTTATTATTTTCAACATAATTATTACGTATTCCGGCAAGAGCCCCTTTAGCTTCCGGACTATTTGAAAAATTCTCAGCAACCTGCTTATAATATTCATTCGAAGCATTAAAATCACCCCGGTTATAGGCTAAAAGTCCAAGCTGAACCAAGGCTTTAGGCACATAGGGACTTGATGGAAACTTAGCTATCAATGATTTATAGTAATCAACTGCCTTATCATTGTCCTGTAAACGTTCATATGATTTTCCTGTTTCAAAAAGAGCATCATCGATATAGTTAGATTGCGGAAACTCTGTCCTTAATTGATTTAATTCACTGATCTTAGTATTATTGTCATTAATAAGACCATGACAAAAAGCCTTTTGATATAATGCATAATCGGAGTCTGAAGATCTGCTTTCATAGGCATTATTGTAATATATAATAGCTTCCTTGTAACGGCTTGCAACAAAATTACAATCGCCTAACCTGTTACAGGCATCTGTATAAAGTGGTAAACTTTTATTGACGCGGCCTTCAGTGTATTTTGTGAACCATTGTGTTGCCTGCTCATAATCCTCATTGTTGTAGAAAATGTAAGCTATATTATAATTTGAAACCGGGTATTCCTTTAATTTGGCAGCACCAGGAAGAGATTGGAATTTTTTATAATCCTGTATTGCATCATTTACCTTACCCAACCGAAAATTAGCGTCTCCCTTCCAGTAATAAGCCAATGCTCGTAAATCATTGTTTTGCTCACCATAGTTCAAAGACTTATTAAACATTTCGATGGCATCCGAAAATCTTAGGTCTCTAAAAAACTCAATACCACGGTTTAAAGTTACTCTTTGATAAGCTTTTTTAATGGAGGGACTCTTTACTTTAATCTTATCGAGCGATACCAATGCATCTTTATAGTTACGAGTCGACATAAAGACCTTACCAAGATAATCATAGGCTTCAGCATTGTTTTCTGAGTTAGGATATGCTGAAATATAACGGTCAAAAGCCTTTATAGCCTCATTAAATGGAGAGTAATTAAGCTCATAAGTGATTTTAGCATACTGAAATAGGGCATCTTCTTTAATTTTCGGATCAAAGTCAAGGTTGGATGCATTTTGAAATGCCATCATAGCCCGCTGTTTATCCCCATTTTTTATATATAAATCTGCCAGTTCATAATACGCGTTTTGGGCAAGTGCATCTTTTCCCTTAACAGATTTCTCCAGATTCTGGATTGCCCTGCCTGTTTCTCCCTCTTTACTGAAACAAAAGCCCGCGACATAGTATTGCAATGGAGTAACATCCTTTGCTTTCAGATAGATTCCCACGAAGGGCAGTGCAGCCTTATAATTCTCCTGTTTATAGTATGACACACCAATAACCTTTGCCAATTCGATCTTTCGGTCTTCTGAGGCACCATTCATCAAAGTTGGACCAATTTTAACTACCTGATCATATTTCTCCTGAGCAAAATAAATCTGAACCTTATAAAAAGGGATTACTGCAGCATATTGGGGCGTATTTTCAATTTTTTCAAATTCCCTAAGAGCGAGGTCATACTTACCTTCAAGGTAATTAATGTGAGCCCAATAGTATTTCGAGGCATCAGCAAGATCTCCAGGTTTATCCTTTAAGCCGGCAAAGAAAACTTTAGCAACATCTTTATTCCCAGCCTGCAAATTACAAAACCCGGATTTAAAGCAGTATTCATCCAGTTCTTTACCTGAGAGGGCATACCTGTCAATTTTATTAAAAGAAGTAAGAGCCTTTGTATAATGCTTTTGATTGAAATCAGAATTCCCTAATCTGTAATACGCGTTATTTATTCTAGGCGATTCGGGATTGTTTGCGATGAAAGATTCAAGCATACCTCTGCCATTTGAATTTCCCATCTCCAGATAGCAAACACGGATGAAATAATCGGCTTCCCCGGCGTAGACGGAGCCGGATGAAGAAAGATCCCTGACTCTCTGAAACTCAAAAAGTGCTGCTCCATAGTTTTCGGCATTAAATAACTCGATTGACGTTCTGAAGATTTCCTTACAGTTTTCAGGCGAATCGGTTGTTTGTGCTGAAATAGCCGACGCGTAAAAGAAGAAAAATACGAATACCTTAATTAACTGCCCTTTAATTTTCATTTGTTAAATATCATTAGTTTTGCAGATAGATGCATTTCCAAATTTTAAACTAATATAAAACTTTTCGAATAGTGGAGCCAATCATAGAACTAAAAGATGCTGATATTTATCAACGGGAGACTCTCGTATTAAAAAACATCAACTTATCTGTAAATAAAGGCGAATTTCTGTATATTATAGGTAAGGTAGGCAGCGGAAAATCGAGTCTGTTGAAAACTTTTTATAATGAATTGCCTTTAATTTCCGGTAATGGCTTCGTTTGCGGATATAATCTTGAAAAAATAAAGACAAAGGAGGTTCCCTACCTTAGAAGAAAACTTGGAATAATCTTTCAGGACTTCCAATTATTAACAGACAGATCAGTGTTTAAAAACTTTGAATTCGTTTTACAGGCAACAGGCTGGAAAAATGAAAAGGTAATTGAGGACCGGATTCATGAAGTTCTATCGATAGTTCAAATGGAACAAGCCGTAGCCAGGATGCCTCATCAGCTCTCAGGGGGAGAACAGCAGCGTATCGTAATAGCAAGATCCCTGCTGAATGATCCGGCGATAATTCTTGCTGATGAACCAACCGGAAACCTCGATCCCGAAACTTCGGAGGCACTCCTTAAGGTTTTCATGGAAATAAATAAAGAGGGTAAAACTGTGATAATGGCAACTCATGACTATCCAATTATTCAGAAATTTCCATTCCGCACATTAATTTGCGAATCTGGGAGTTTACGTGATATAAGTGAAGCTGCTCCAATGGTGGATTTTGAAACATTATTAGGCGAAGAGCTATCCGTAAGTTAAAGCAAAATTAAATAAAACATTAAATTACTTTCTGAAGGTATTTGCTTATAACATGCTGATATGTATAAACTTCTGCATAATTTTCAACTTAAAAAATTTAACACGTTTGCTATTCCGGCAACAGCAAAATTTTACCTTTCAATTGAGTCTTTATCAGATTTAACAGATGCTTTGATTAATAACCCACAATTAATTAATGAACAACGACTTGTATTGGGTTCTGGAAGTAATCTGTTGTTTCTGAAAGATTATGATGGTATAATTATTCATCCACAAATTCAGGGAATTCAACGTCTGAAAGAGAATGATTTTACAGTGGAAGTTGAAGTAGGTGCCGGAGTAAAATGGGACAACTTTGTAGAGTGGAGTGTAGTAAATGAACTTTATGGAATTGAAAATCTATCACTCATTCCCGGGAATACCGGCGCTGTACCTGTTCAGAATATTGGGGCTTATGGTGTTGAAGCGTCGTCAGTAGTTGAATGGGTAACGGGAATTGACCTGATTACAATGAATCAAAGAATCATTCATCGATTCGACTGTGAATTTGGTTACCGAATAAGTTTATTTAAAGAAAAACTTAAGGAAAATTTTATTGTAACATCCGTTAATTTTCGTCTTTCAAAAAAGCCTGGATACAATTTACAATATGAAGGTTTAGAATCAAAAGTCAGGGAATTTGGGGAGGTTAATTTGGTTAATGTAAGGCAGGCGATTATAAAAATCCGCACCTCAAAGCTACCTGATCCATCGGTCTATGGTAATGCAGGGAGTTTTTTCAAAAATCCTGTGGTATCAGATGATGCTGCAGATACACTTAAAAGGCTTTATCCCGATATTCCGGTTTATTCTTTGGGATCAGGTTTTTCAAAACTGGCAGCAGGATGGATGATCGAAAAAGCAGGATGGAAGGGACATTCATTTGGGAATGCGGCTATTCATGACAAGCAAGCACTTGTAATAATTAACAAAGGAAATGCTACCGGGAAAGAGATATTCAGTCTCTCTGAAATGGTTGCTGAGAATATTTTACAAAAATTTAATATTCGTCTGGAACGTGAGGTTCAGGTTGTCGGATAAATTTACAAAGAGACCAGTATCCTTCTTACTATTTCCATATTTTACTCCGGTTTAAGGCATTTTGATATTTTGTTGCATTCCGGTTATGCTCAGCAAGTGACCGGGCAAAATTATGGTATCCCGAAAAATCCTCCTTAGCGCAGAAATACATATAGTCGTGTTGTTCAGCATTTAAAACCGATTCGATACTGGCAATATCCGGGAAATTAATTGGTCCGGGAGGAAGACCAGTAAACTTATAAGTATTATATGGTGAATCGATTGTAAGATATTTCGACAGGATCCGTTTGATCTGATAATTACCGAGAGCGAACTTAATTGTAGGGTCCGCCTGTAAAAACCAGCCTCTTTTAAGTCTGTTAACATAAACACCTGCGATTCGCGGTTTTTCGTCATTTTTGTTCGATTCTTCCTGAACAATGGATGCGATTGTAACAACCTGAAGTTGTGTAAGACCTAATTTCTCTGCCTTATTTTTACGGGTCGTATTCCAAAACCTGTCAAATTCAATTTTCATACGATCTACAAAATCATGCGGTGCAGTATTCCAGTAAAACTCATAAGTATTAGGTATTATAAGCATAGGAAACGATTCACAGGATAATCCAAAAGACTGTGCAACATTTTCATCATTTAAAAAATTTAAAAAGGCAGCAGAATCCGTTTCAAGATAATGCGACAATCGACCGGCAAGTTCGTCCCGAAAACGTATATTATTGAAGGTAACTTTAACAGGTAATTGAATCCCGGCACGTAGCATATCGATTAACTGGTTATTATTCAAGCCTTTCTTCAACAAATAAGCACCAGCTTGAATTCTTTTGGAATATCCTTTTCTTTCAGCAACCCATTTAAAGGAATACATATCGGCAAGAAACTTTCCTCTCGACAAGGAGTCAATAACTTGTTGAAAACCCGAACCTGTCCTGATATAGAGTACCCCGGACTTCGTAACATTAGACGAGAAAATGGCATGATATCTTTTATATCCCCAATTCCCCAAAATAATTATAACCACTGTCACAATTGGGATAATCCATTTTAAAGAGAGTGAAAATGAATTTCTTACCGCTTTTTTTCTGGCATTCATTTAAAATAAAGGTGTTAATTTTCCAAAATAAATCATCCTCAGATATCAAAAGACAATATTACAAAAATTGTAGGATTGTAATAATTCAGAACTTCAATTCTCAATGGGCAGAAGAACTCTTATTCCAAATATTTGTATTTTTGCACCATCGAAATGAAAGGATCATATTGAAATTAAAAGAATAAAATGCACCACATTAAACTTGCAGAAAATATCTATTTTCTTGGATTCAACGACCGAAGAACAGCACTATTCGAAAACATTTGGCCTATTCCCAATGGTATTTCATACAATTCCTATTTAATTGATGATGAAAGGATTGCTATTATCGATACTGCCGAACGACAGTTCATCGAAGATTATCTTGATAAAATTCAAGCTATCATCGGAGACAGACAAATAGATTATCTGATTATCAATCACATGGAACCTGATCATTCGGGTGCATTAAAAGCAATAAGAAGCAGATATCCGGAAGTTACGTTAGTTGGAAATAAAAAAACTTTTGGAATTATTGAGAACTTTGGCATTGATCCCGGCAAAGTGTTAATGGTACATGATAACGATACCCTTTCGCTTGGAAAAACAAACCTCCAGTTTCAAACTATTCCTATGGTGCATTGGCCGGAAACCATGATTACTTATGATGAGAATAATAAAATTCTTTTCTCGGGCGATGCTTTTGGCAGTTATGGCACACTCGATGGTGGAGTATTTGATGATGAGATTAACCTGGATTTTTATGAGGTTGATGTGATGCGGTATTTTACAAATATCGTAGGTAAATATTGTGCCCATACCCAACGTGCAATGAAGAAACTCGCTCCGTTGGATATTAAAATGATTGCATCTACACATGGTCCTGTCTGGCGTACCGATCTGAACTGGGTACTGAGCCGGTATAATAAATGGAGTAACTACGAAATGGAACAGGGCGTAGTAATTGTTTATGGTTCGATGTATGGTAATACCCAAAAAATGGCTGAAGTCATTGCCAGGCAAATAAGCGAGCGAGGGGTAAAGAATATCCGGGTATACGACTCCTCCAAGACTCATTCCTCCTATATTATCAACGACATATTCAAATACAAAGGTTTTATAGTCGGTAGCTGTGCCTATAATAACGCATTGTTTCCAAATGTTGAAACATTACTTGCAACAATAGAGCACATGGCTCCAAAGGAGCATTATCTCGGAATATTTGGAAACTTCCTTTGGAATGGAGGGGGTGTAAATAACCTCAAAAAATTTGCCGAAATGATTAAATGGGAAATGGTTTATGAGCCCATTGAAGAAAAAGGGGCTCTTAAAGATGACAAATTCAGGATGTGTGTCGAACTGGGTGATGCAATGGCCGATAAATTACTTCAGGAACAGAAACCCAGAGTTGTAGACCCGGCCTGCCACTAATTTAAAATCATTTGCGTCATTTCCTATATTTAAACTATGTTTGTGTTATGCAGTTTTCCATTGTTAAGCGGCATTCTAAAAGATACCATAGAAAAACCAGATTTGAATGAACGAATTGTTAGAATTACTATTACACACCGATGAGGTAATCATGCGTTTGGTTGCCGAAAACGTAATCGAGGCATATACAATTTTATTCCTTATCATTTACAGTGAAACTGGACTGGTTGTTTTTCCGTTTCTTCCCGGAGATGGTCTGCTTTTCTCTGCTGGGGTAATTTCTGCATCGACTGAATTGAATATCGTTTGGTTAGTTCCTATCTTAATCATTGCCGCAGTTTTGGGAAATTTGACTAATTATTTTATCGGCTCATTTTTTGGCCATAATATTGAAAGAAGTCAAAACCGGTTCATCCGAAAATATCTCATACAATATATTCATCAAACACGCGTTTTCTACAATAAGTACGGAGCGAAATCAATTGTAATTGGACGTTTTTTCCCGGTTATCAGAACTTATATACCATTTTTTGCAGGACTTTCCGGATTTAAATATTCAGGTTTCCTTATATTTACCATCATTGGTTCAGTGTTATGGGTTCCTTTTTTTACTCTTGCAGGATATTTTATTGGAGAAAATGCTTGGGTCAAGGAAAACTATCTGCTGATATTTCTTGGATTGATAATAGTTACACTTTTACCGTTTCTGTACAATGTAATTAAACTAATTATTAACAAAATAATCTTCAGAAAAAAAGTCTAGATTTTATTCCTGAGTACTAAAAATACTTCTGAAAAAAGTTTAAAGAAAGGAATCGAATTCTAATTAGATGGAAAAACGTAAACATTATTCCGGACTCAGTAGTATAGAAGTTGGGGAAAGTCGTCGACTCTATGGGAATAACCTGATTTCTCCACCCAAACGTGAGCCTCTATGGAAACTGTTTCTTGAAAAATTTGAAGATCCGGTTATAAGGATTTTACTGGTTGCTGCTTTCCTCTCCCTTGGCATTGCCTTCCTTCATAATGAATTTGCGGAAACAATTGGAATTTTTTGTGCAATTTTTCTTGCTACTGTTGTTTCATTCTGGTTTGAGGCGGATGCCAATAAAAAATTTGATATCCTTAATCAGGTATCCGACGATACGTTGGTAAAGGTTATTCGTAATGGAAATATCAGTGAAATATCCAAACGGGAAATTGTTGTAGGAGATATTATCCTTATTGGGACTGGTGAAGAGGTTCCGGCTGATTGTGAAATACTTGAAGCGATATCTCTTCAGATCGACGAATCGAGCCTAACTGGTGAACCTGTTACTGATAAGACGACAGACCCTCATAACTATGACAACGATTCAACATACCCGTCAAATTGGGCAATGAGGGGGACGAAAGTTATGGACGGCCATGCAGTACTGCGTTCATTGGCAGTAGGAAACGGCACTGAATATGGAAAAGTTACCAGACAATCCACTCAAATTTCCGGTGAAATTACACCACTTAATAAACAGCTGGGCAGGTTGGCGAAATTTATTGGTGTAATGGGATTTGGCCTTGCTGCTCTGACATTTTTGACATTGTTTATCAAGGATCTTTTATTCTGGGATCCAAAGGATCCATTAACTCTTATCCCCCTGGGATCGTTGGGTGTGGTGATGCTTTCTGCCTTGGTCGGATTAACTAAATTATGGTTACCAATCATTTACGACGCTCTTGAATTATTAGGAAAAGATAAAGAAATACCCGATTTTATCAATTCGGTTAGCTGGTATAAATGGATTGGCTTCGGGTTGCTCACGTTTATTTTGCTGATTTTGTTTGGCTACTCAGCAGGAATTGATCCATTTGATCCTTTATCCTGGGTAAGCATTAGAGTTGCCGAAAGGATTCTTCAGTATTTCATGGTAGCAGTTACGTTAATTGTTGTAGCTGTTCCTGAAGGATTGCCGATGAGTGTTACATTAAGCCTTGCATTAAGTATGCGTAAAATGTTACAAACCAATAATCTGGTGCGAAAAATGCACGCTTGCGAAACGATAGGAGCAACCACGGTTATTTGTACAGATAAAACAGGTACATTAACTCAAAACCGAATGCAGGTCGTAAAAACCGATTTTTTTGGACTTAAGAATCAGCAATTGACTACTGATGAAATAAGCAAATTATTAATAGAAGGTATTTCAGTAAATTCAACTGCTTTTCTTGATTTTTCAGATAATGTTATTGTCAGGACAATCGGAAATCCCACTGAAGCAGCTCTTTTACTGTGGTTATATTCATCAGGGTTTAACTATCTCGAAATGCGTGAACAAACCCATGTAATTGAGCAACTGACTTTCTCAGCAGATCGGAAATTTATGGCTACACTCGTATTTTCTCCATTGTTTAATAAAAAAATCCTCTATGTAAAAGGAGCGCCGGAAATCGTTCTTGCAAAATGCTGTAAGGTTCTTTATCATGAGAACAATCGAATAGATATTGAGGTGGCTACTTCACACATTGAAGCACTCTTACATCTTTATCAGGATCAGGGAATGAGGACGCTCGGATTTGGGTACGAAATAGTGGAGGATGAAATGCCCAGATTTGCTAATGGTCAGCTTATTAATTCAAATCTTATCTACCTGGGGATTGCTGCTATAGCCGATCCTGTGAGGCCGGATGTACCAAAAGCTGTTCAGGATTGCATAAACGCAGGAATTGATATTAAAATTGTAACTGGCGATACATCTGGAACTGCCAGGGAAATTGGGAGGCAGATAGGGATTTGGAATAATAGTGATCAATTAAATAACCTGATTAACGGACAAGAATTTGAGGCACTAAGTGATGAAGAAGCTAAACATCGTCTGCACCATCTCAAAATTTTATGTCGTGCAAGACCTAATGACAAACAACGGTTAGTCCGTTTACTTCAACAAAGCGGTGAAATAGTCGCGGTTACAGGTGACGGAACAAATGATGCACCTGCTCTTAATTTTGCTCACGTAGGATTATCGATGGGATCCGGAACTGCGGTTGCCAAGGAGGCAAGCGACATAACTCTGCTTGATGATTCATTTAATAGTATTGTATCCGCCGTAATATGGGGTAGGTCTCTATATCAGAATATTCAGCGATTTATTCTGTTTCAGCTGACTATCAACCTGGTTGCATTGGTAATTGTACTTTTAGGTTCCGTGATCGGACACGAACTACCTCTAACAGTCACTCAGATGCTTTGGGTAAATCTGATCATGGATACCTTTGCAGCTGGTGCGTTGGCTTCTCTTCCTCCAAATGAGAGAATAATGGAACACAAACCTCGCAAGTCGTCTGAATTTATTATTACTCCAGCCATGCGATCGAATATCCTGTTCGTAGGGACTGTATTCATAATTATTCTTGTTAGTCTCCTGATCTTTTTCAGAGATAACTCAGGAGGTATAAGTCCAGTTAACCTTTCCCGTTTTTTTACAGTATTTGTCCTGCTTCAGTTTTGGAATATGTTTAATGCCAAAGCCTTTGCAACGGGCAAATCTGCCTTTACAGACATGGGTAAAAGCATCGGATTTGTAATTGTTACAACAATTATCCTAATCGGACAAATTCTTATTGTTCAATTCGGAGGAGAAGTTTTCAGAACCGTTCCGCTCCCTTTACCGGAATGGATAATAATTATTACTTCTACCTCCCTCGTCCTGTGGGTAGGTGAGATTGTAAGATTAATCAGGAGAATCTAATCTGTTTGTCATTTTCAGGTCAGATTCTATATGACATTATGACCTTTGGTGATTGTCATATGTATTTATTAAAACTATTTCCCTGAAGTAACATGACAACAAAGAATAAGTGAAGTTAAAGTATGTTAAGACTGATAAACTTTTGGGGGCATTTAGACGTCTATTGAAAAGTTAAGAAGTAAATTGGCATGCAAATTGTAATTTTCTACTAAACTTAATTTTTACAAATAGAAAATATTAAACTCTAAAATTCTAGTCATGGACAGCATTAAAAAAATTGCGAAAACACTGGCAATTGCTTTTGCAGGGGCCATTATTGCCATCTTTGTATATTCAAAATTCAATCATGAACAACGCGAAATAATTTCGCAAAGTAATTCTCCTTTACAATTAACAAATTATACTGCACCTCCAGGCCCTCAGGTACAGTTACCTGATCTTACACAGGCTGCTGAAAAGAGCGTGCATGCTGTTGTGCATATTACAACAAAAGTTAAAGCCCAGTCGTATGGGAGTAATGAAAATCCACTTTTCGACTTTTTCTTTGGTCCCAAAGGTTACAACCAGCCTCGTGGAAACAATCAGGAACAGGAATATAATATGGGATCAGGCTCGGGTGTTATAATTAGTCCTGAGGGCTATATTGTAACTAATAATCACGTGATTGAGGATGCCGACAACATTGAAGTCGTGTTGAATGATAACAGAAAATTCATGGCAAAGGTCATAGGACGTGATCCCAATACAGATATTGCCCTGGTCAAAATTGAAGCTAAAGAGCTGACATATCTTGTTTGGGGCAATTCAGAGGCATTAAAATTAGGAGAATGGGTATTGGCCGTTGGAAATCCTTTTAATCTCAATTCAACAGTCACAGCGGGTATTGTGAGTGCAAAATCGCGAAGTATTAAAATTATAAGCGGACAAATGCCTCTCGAATCATTTATACAGACAGATGCCGCAGTGAATCCGGGAAACAGCGGAGGTGCCCTTGTAAATGCAAATGGCGATCTTGTTGGGATTAATGCAGCAATTGCCTCGAGAACAGGCTCATATTCAGGATATTCATTCGCAGTTCCTGCATCCATCGCGCGTAAGGTTGTCGATGACCTCAAACAATTTGGAGAGGTTCAAAGGGCATTACTGGGTGTCGAAATCAAAGATGTTGATGATAATCTGGCCAAAGAGGAACATCTGGGCAAAATTGAAGGCGTTTATGTAGGGAAGACAACCGAAGAAGGTGCTGCAAGACAAGCAGGCATTAAAGCAGGTGATGTGATTATCTCAGTAAATGGCAACAATGTAAATACTGTTTCGCAATTACAGGAACAGATTGCAAAATACAGACCTGGCGACAAAGTAATAATCAGTGCCAAGAGAGATGGAACAATAAAACAATTCAATGTTGTATTACGAAATACCCGGGGTACGACATCAATTGTTAAGGAATCATTCTCTGTCCTTGGAGCTGAATTTGGATCAATATCAGAAAAAGATAAGGAACGGCTGAAAATAGACGAAGGGATACAAGTTGTAAACCTTACAAAGGGGAAACTAAAGGATGCTGGTGTTAAAATAGGATTTATTATCACCGACATAAACAAAATGTCTGTTTCAAGTGTTGAAGACATTAAACGAGTACTTTCACAGGCTAACAATAAAAAGCCGGTTTTGGTCGAAGGGGTATATCCCGGAGGTGAATGGACTTATTACGTTTTCAAACTGGAAGAATAATTTAAAGGGATCAGAAAAATACCACTGTGATGGTATTGTACGAAACCACAAATGTTTGTAACTTTGCAAACTTTTAATCGGAGAGCATGAGACAATTAAAGATTACAAAATCTATTACCAATCGCGAGAGTGCCTCGCTTGATAAATACCTTCAGGAAATCGGTAAAGAAGAGCTAATTACAGTTGAAGAAGAAGTTGAGTTAGCCCAACGAATCAAAAAAGGAGATCAGGCAGCACTTGAGAAATTGACAAGGGCAAACCTCCGGTTCGTGGTTTCTGTTGCAAAACAGTATCAGAACCAAGGACTTAGCTTACCTGACTTAATTAATGAAGGTAACCTTGGTCTTATTAAAGCTGCTGAAAAATTCGATGAAACACGTGGTTTTAAATTTATCTCCTATGCAGTATGGTGGATTCGGCAATCCATACTTCAGGCGTTAGCTGAGCAATCAAGAATTGTACGTCTTCCACTGAATCAAGTCGGATCGTTAAACAAAATCAATAAGGCCTATTCGAAGTTTGAACAGGAGCACGAAAGAAGACCATCTCCTGAGGAGCTTGCAGAACAACTTGAATTACCTGCTGATAAAGTAGCTGACACTTTGCGAGTTTCAGGAAGGCATGTATCTGTTGACGCTCCTTTCGTAGATGGTGAGGATAATAGTTTACTGGATGTTTTGATTAATAACGACTCTCCCAGTGCAGACAGGGTCTTAATAGACGAATCACTCTCCCGCGAGATCGATCGTTCATTAACCACTCTGACAGAACGGGAAGCTGATATTATCAGAATGTTTTTTGGAATTGCCTGTCAGGAAATGACACTCGAAGAAATAGGTGAAAGGTTTGGTCTGACGCGTGAACGTGTACGACAAATTAAAGAAAAAGCAATCAGACGTTTACGTCACACTTCCCGCAGTAAGTTACTGAAGACTTATCTGGGATAAACGTTCGAAAATATTTTTATTATCCGGAGACGTGCCAGAAATGGTGCGTCTCTTTTTTTTAGTGGAAACTATTTTCAAAAACAGAGATTTGTTGAGTAAGACGCTGAGGTGAAGTGCACCATTGATATTTGCAGGATATGGTATATTTAGTTGCACAGAAGCTACAATGTACAGGAATATCCTATCCTTGAGAGCATTAATGTGCACAATAATTTTTACTGATCCCAAACCAGCCCTTGCATTTCAAAATGCAATATGAGGATACAAAAGGCGAAGACAATTCAACCCCGATTCTGTTCTGAAAATATTCTTCGCAAAATGAATAATCTGATAGTCGGACATGTTATCTTCGGATGAGTTGACAAGAAAATCTGCCTCGACAAGTAGTTGAAAATCCAGAAGATCAACCGCACTAAAGGTGTGATGCTTACTGATAATGTAACAAACGCGTTCCACAAGATCCGTCTTGAACCCAAGATTTTCCAGGATATCACGTGCAACAGGCGGTCCCTCTTTTTCCTGGTCCAAACTTGTACATTTACCATATTTCTTTTCTGAAACATGAATTCCAATATCATGAAGCAAAGCCGTCACCTCGAGTGTTTCCTGCAATTGTGCATTAATAGTTTCAGAATGCCCTAAATACTGAGCGTATGCATACACCTTTAACGAATGCTCAATCCGTCTTTTATCCCCAAGGTTTTTTTGCATCATTGCTGCCGCAACCTGTGCTATTTTCTTATCCATTTTTCTTTTGTGCTAAGATTTCCTTTAATCTGAACATCTCATCACGCAAACGGGCTGCTTCAATGAAATCAAGCTCTTTGGCTGCTTTTGTCATCTCCTTTTGAGTTTTTACAATTGTCTTTTCCAAAGCTTCTACTGACATATACATGACTACCGGATCAGCTGCAACATCAACTTTTTCGGGTGAAATATAGGCCTTGTCAATTGCAGATTTATCGGAGCGATATTCAAGTCCGATGATTTCGCGTGTAGGTTTAATAATCTGGGTAGGTGTGATGCCGTTTTCGATATTATATTTAAATTGTTTTTCACGTCTGTAATTTGCCGATTCAATGGTTCTTTTCATTGAATCCGTGATTTTATCGGCATACATAATTACTAGCCCGTTCAAGTTACGCGCTGCCCTGCCGGCAGTTTGAGTCAGGGATCGCTCCGAACGAAGGAAGCCTTCCTTATCAGCATCAAGAATTGCGACGAGTGATACTTCAGGCAAATCCAAACCTTCTCGCAGCAGGTTAATCCCGATAAGTACATCAAAAATACCTTTTCGTAATTGTTCCATGATCTCAACACGCTCCATCGTATCCACATCAGAATGGATGTACCTGCACCTGATATTCAACCTGTCAAAATATTTCTGAAGCTCTTCAGCCATCCTTTTAGTCAGAGTTGTAACTAGAACTCGCTCATTTTTAACAGTTCGGATATGTATCTCCTCCATTAAATCATCAATCTGATTAATTCGGGGCCTGACTTCTATTTTAGGATCAAGTAATCCTGTTGGTCTGATAATTTGCTCTACAACTACACCTTCACTTTTTTGTAACTCATAATCAGCCGGAGTTGCACTAACAAAAACAATCTGTCGGGCGATATCCTCAAATTCTTCAAACTTTAAGGGCCTGTTGTCAATTGCCGCAGGAAGTCGGAAACCGTAATCAACGAGTGTGACCTTTCTCGACCTGTCTCCCCCATACATTGCATGAATCTGAGGCATTGTGACGTGACTCTCGTCAATAACCATCAGGTAATCATCCGGGAAATAGTCAAGCAAACAGAATGGCCTCGACCCTGGCTCGCGGTTATCAAAATACCGCGAATAGTTTTCTATACCAGGACAATAACCCAGTTCGCGGATCATTTCCAGATCGTAGGTTACACGATCTTCAATACGTTTCGCCTCTGCAAACTTTCCTGATCTCTTAAAAAAATCAATGTGTTCAACAAGATCATTCTGAATCTTCCTGATTGCCAATTGGATACTTTCCTTTGTCGTAACAAAGATCGTTGCCGGATAAATCACACAATTGTCCATGTTTCGAATGGTATATCCATTTTCCGCATTAAAAAGGGCTATTTCTTCAATCTCATCACCATAAAACACAATCCTTATCGCATCATCCGCATAAGCCGGAAATATATCAACCGTATCGCCCTTAACCCTGAAATTTCCACGCTGAAACAATACCTCACTCCTCGAGTACATTGCATCAACCAGTTTATGAAGAAACACATTGCGGCTGATAATTTCTCCAACTTTAACTGACAGCACGTTGGCATGAAAATCCTGAGGATTTCCAATACCATAGAGGCAGGACACCGATGATACAACAACAATGTCCCTTCTCCCGGAAAGTAAAGCAGAGGTAGTGCTCAGGCGTAACTTCTCAATTTCCTTATTGATTGAAAGATCTTTCTCAATAAATGTATCAGTAACCGGTAAATAGGCCTCAGGTTGATAATAATCGTAATAAGAAACAAAATATTCAACCGCATTCTCAGGGAAAAATTGTTTCATCTCACCGTATAACTGCGCAGCAAGGGTCTTATTATGACTTAAGATTAAAGTAGGCTTCT
The DNA here is from genome assembly GCA_903850335.1 of uncultured Bacteroidia bacterium. GTDB lineage: Bacteria > Bacteroidota > Bacteroidia > Bacteroidales > Prolixibacteraceae > JAAFHB01. Next base: position 24,978 of record CAINLJ010000040.1, read on the forward strand.
GAACACGTTCTATTACATTAGCCATTGTAAAGGTTTTGCCGGATCCGGTTACACCAAGCAAGGTCTGGTAAGGAATATCAGTGCGAATCCCGTCAACCAACTGTTCAATAGCTTCCGGCTGGTCTCCTGTAGGCTTGTATTCTGAAATTATTTTAAAATCCATGGTGAAAATGATTGTCAGTTTGCGAATTTACAATTCCTTTCCCGTTGTAACCTCATAAAACCGGGTCACATCTACTGACATCATACCGGCACGTTCAGCAGCTTCGAGTCCAAGCAGGCCATCCTCATAGACTTCGCATTCTGAAGGAGGAATGCCAATCAATTCGGCAGCCTTAAGGAAGGTATCCGGGAATGGTTTATGATTTTCGACATCTTCGGCAGCTACGACATGATCAAAACAGTCTTTAACGCCGGCAATTTCAAGTGTTTTCCATGCAAGGTATTGTGAACCTCCTGTTCCACATGCCATTGGAAGTTTTCCTTTATATTCTCTGATTATATTAACTACGGGCATGATAGGTTTTGCCTTGTGCATATTCTTCTCATATCGTTCCTCTTTACGAAGTGTAAAAACAGTCTCATCGAAATCTGCATTAAATTTAGATTTCAAGTACTGACTTGTCTGAAAGGCAGGAACTCCGGTTACTTCAACAAAAAGTTCAGTAGTAAAATCTATTCCATACTCAGCAGCAGTCTGTCGCCAGGCAATAAAATGGACAGGCATAGTGTCGCAGATTGTCCCGTCAATATCAAAAATTAATCCTTTGGCAAGCGGATTGGGTGTAAGTTTATTCTCCATAATTAATTATCGTATTTTGGACTCAAAAATAAGTATATAAAGTTTAGGTATGTTTTAATTAATTGTTAAGGAGATTTTCCCTATTTTGCATCACGAATAAAACAATATTATATGGTTAATTCTCAATTGTATTTGGCTTCATCAATTCCTCAGTGGTTTATTTTTGGCGGAGTTGGCTTACTCACAGCAGGCTTTGTTGATAAGCGAATAATGTGGACACGATTGGGGTGGATTAGTCTTCTCCTGGCTGGTCTGGCTGCAATGTATTTTAACCTTTTTGGAGGTTTACAACCATCTGTCGAACCAAATAATCCGGATATTGTTATAAATCTGATTATTACAACAGGTTGGCAGGCGGCAGCAGGATCTTTGCTGGCTTGTGCAACACTGGTACTTCAACATTTAAAATCAAAACGATATTCAATTTTAGCGATTCTGACAGTAGCTTATTTTATACTAGTCTTTTTTCTTTACACACAAATCTCGGGAGGTGAAGGGAAAATTCAGGCTCCCGGAATCAAGACAGAAAAAAAACAACAATAACAATCAGGTATCAATATTATGGGAAATGATGTGAGTGCGATTTGGGAGATTTTTAAAATCACAATTCCGGCATTAATTGTCTTTTTAACAGCCTATTTTCTATTCAGGGATATGCTTGAAAATAGTCAGAAACAGCGTGAATTTGAATTTCGTATTAAAAACAGCAGAAAGGTCACGCCGGTTCGTTTGCAAGCCTATGAACGTCTGGCATTATTGCTTGAGCGAATATCTCCGCAGTCACTGTTGATACGGGTACCTCCGCATGATTTAACAGCAGCCGATTTTCATCAGCGTCTGCTTTTTGATATCCGTCAGGAATTTGATCACAACCTTTCTCAGCAGATTTATGTATCTCCGATGCTTTGGGAAGCTATTCGTGGGGCAAGAGAAAATCTGATTAGCATAATCAATAAATCCGCAGAAGAAACAGAGGATCAGGCTCTGGCTCTTGAATTAAGTAAGTTGATCATTGAAAAATACATTGATGAAGAAGATCAGATTATTGTATTTGCGATGAATGAACTAAAGAAGGAAGTTTCCAGGCTGTTTTGAAACGAAGTCCTCATACAATCTATAATTTTCGGGAGACTGATCCTCCATCCAGGCAACCTGATTCGTTATTGAGGAGATATGGGTTAGCTTGGAAGTGGCTGGCTCTGATATTTTAAAGTCTTGTACTGCCATTGAAGAGTCTTTTACTGATATTGACGATTCCTATATTCCCATTCAAGAACCATATATTCCCATTGAAGAGTCATGAATTCCCATTAAAGAGTCATGTACTGCCCTAGAAGTAATTTGCACTGTGATACAAATGTCTTCAATGAAGATTCACAGACCAAAAATCCGGAAACAAGGCCATTCAATTAAAGCGCTCCATACTTTAATGCCAAACCTAACCAACCGAACTTTAAAATATCCTTTCAATATCACTGGATAGGACTGCAATTGATTTGAAATGACTAATTAAGTTATTCTCCTCCAAATCATGAAAAATCTGAATATAATTCCCTAAAAATCTTTTATTTTCTGTATATTTAGTGAAGTAAAAGTTTAATTTTTATAAATCATTTTTTTCACCAACTTAAATTTTAAAATCATGAAGCATCCATTAACCGTTATGCGTGTTTTCAGCAAAACTGATGAGGAGGTTTTGCAACAGTCAGATCTTAAACTGGCTTCATTTCAGGATAACAAAAACTTGTTTGTTGATCGTTTTCCCCAGATGGCTGATCCATTTTCTCCGGAATGGGCAAATGCCATAACAACAGCCCGAACCATCCTACCTGATTATGTCTCAGTTTCCAACCAATCCGCTGAAACAGATGTCCTGCAGACACTTATGGAAAAAGGACGAAATATTTTTCAAACACTTATTCTATATACCCAGCTTGCATTTCCAGGCGATTCAAATATTTTAAAGTCAATGGGTCAGCCCCGATATCGTTCCGCTCAAAGAAGCCAGCTTAAACTGCCTGTTCTCTTAAAAACCGCTTATGCATATGCCTCCAAACCGTTAATCAGGCAATCTCTATTAGAAAAAGGGATGAAGGTTCAGGAGATTGAAATGATTTCAATTACTGCGGACGATATCTTAAATCAGGAAATCATTCAACAAAGAGCAATGACAAGGCGTTCATCTGATGCAACACTAAGAATAGAGGCACTTAACCTTGTATGGTTCAAAATGTCGTTAGTATGTCAGTGTGCCAAACTGTTGTTTCAAAGTGATGCAACGCGTTATAATCTCTTCCTTTTAAATGATGGTGTGACACCGTTCGTAAAGCCAGAACCGGCTCCTGCCCTTTTGGATAAAACCACATAATAAATATGAACTATAGTCATGTCACCTCTTCGAGGTTTTAACGGTTATATGATTAGGGTAGAATCATGTCACCTCTTCGAGGTTTTTACAGTATATCATTTGGGGTAGATTCATACCACCTCTTCGAGGTTAAAATGGCAAATTCATGCTGAATGATTATTACATTCGTCTTATTATTAAGAAGTTATGAACTGATTCCGGCCAAATACTCCATTGAACCCTGAAAGGGTGAAAAAAATGTTTATTTAATAATATCACCTATTCGAGGTTAAAAAGGCAAATTTATGCAGAATAA
>CAINLJ010000041.1 GCA_903850335.1 uncultured Bacteroidia bacterium
GACTTCAAATATTTTAAAAACCAAATAATTATAAGAACCAGTGATCCCAACCCTGTCATCCGTCAGCTGACGGACTAAACCAACTGATCCGTCGGCTGACGGACTTCAAATATTTTAAAAACCAAATAATTACAAGAACCAGTGATCCCAACCCTGTCATCCGTCAGCTGACGGACTAAACCAACCGAGCTAACAACCCGAAAAAACACTTCAAACCAATATCTTTGAAGCTAATAGGGTGACATTAAGTTATTACCGAAAATATTCGTTCTCCCTTTCTAAAGTTTGGCAAAAGTAGTACAAAAATCTCTAAAAATCGCCAGAGTTCTTTGGAAATTTGAAAATCATATCGAATCTAAAGTGAATATTTTCAAAATAAAATACTTTAAACCCTATTTATGAACCATTATATTTGCAAATTCCAGCAATCACGTTCATCTTTACTCTTAATAATAAATTGAACCAGAATAGTGATGTAAATCTGATTTTCGGAGAATTAAATTTATTTTCCGACAATATAGGAATGAATCTTAGTTGGCTAAAAATCGACAATTAAATGATGGAAACGCACAATGAAATAAATACTTTTTATGCCAGAACACTAAAAGAGTGGCGGGAGTGGTTAGAGAAAAATCACCATTCTGAAAATTCTGTTTGGCTAATTCTCTACCACAAAGACAGTGGCAAGGCAAGCATTTACTATGACGAATCTGTCGAAGAAGCAATTTGCTTTGGCTGGATTGACAGTATTGCACACAAAAGGGATGATGAAAGCAAATACCAGTTTTTTGCTAAACGAAAGCCCAAAAGTAACTGGAGTAAAGCTAACCGGGAGAGAGCAGAAAAAATGATTGATCAAAAACTAATGACTCCAAACGGTCAAAAACTTATTGACCTTGCCCGGAAAACCGGCACCTGGGATGCATTGGTTGATGTCCAAAATTCAGTAATTCCAGATGACCTCCAGGAAATGCTTAATCAAAACCTGGCTGCCTTGGAAAATTTTCTTGCCTTTCCACCTTCATCAAAACGAATAATCCTGGAGTGGATTCTTAATGCAAAGAAGACGGAGACACGACAAAAAAGAATCGAAGAAACAGTAAATCTTGCTGCAGAAAATATTAAAGCAAACCATTACAGACAATGATAGATTTTTCAAAAATAAAAGCGCCCCATAAACTAAAATGGAGCGCTTTTAGCAGGTTAATTTTGCGTTTTTAGCTATTCACTTAAGAAGATATAACGGGTAACAACAATGACGAAAAGAAGATACATCATCCAATGAACTTGTTTAGCCTTGCCAGTACCGACTTTTAATAGGGTATAGAAAATAATTCCACCTGCAATACCGTTTGCAATACTGTATGTGAATGGCATAAGCACGAAAGTAATAAAGGCAGGAAAACCTTCGGTAAAATCACTGAAATCAATATCCAGTACAGAGGAAGCCATTAAAACCCCAACAATAATCAACGCAGGTGCCGTAGCTGCATCCGGTATCATACCCGCTATTGGCGAGATGAACAATGCAAGAAGGAAAAGTACCCCGGTTGTGACAGCCGTAAGTCCGGTCCTGCCCCCTTCGCTGATACCTGCTGCACTTTCTACATAGGCGGTCACAGTTGATGTGCCCATCAAAGCCCCGAAAGAAACACCAATAGCATCAACAAGCATCGCTTTTCCGATTACAGGCGAATTCCCATCCTTGTCAATCAGACCTGCTTTGTTGGCAGTGCCTACAAGCGTTCCGAACGTATCAAAAAGTTCCACAAAAGTAAAGGTAAAGACCACTGTCCAGATTCCCATATTCAGGGCACCCATGATATCTAATTGTCCAACAGCTAAATTGCTTAGGTTCGGAAGTGAGAAAAAGGCAAAGTGTTCAGGAACATGAGTTACTCCCATAGGAATACCAATCAATGTTGTAACAACGATACCAATCAATAATGAACCTTTAATTTTACGGGCCATCATCAATGCTGTAATAGCTATGCCAATGAGACAAAGCACCATGCTTGGGTTGTGAAAGCTCCCCATGCTGATGTTCCATTCAAAAAATTGTAATGTGGCTCTACCACCTCCTTTTGTAATGGCCTCTACTGTGGGAGGAATCAATGAAGTTGAAACCGCCATGATATCGGATATCTTGACACCAATGATCGTGATGAATAGTCCGATACCAACAGTGATCGCTCGTTTGAGTGAGTTAGGAACTGCAACAACAAGTATCTGCCGTATTTTTGTCACAGTAAGAATTATGAAAATAATTCCTGAGATAAACACTGCACCTAAAGCGACTCTCCATGGCATTCCGACTCCGGCAAGTGCAACAGTGGCAAATAGTGCATTTAGTCCCATTCCAGGTGCAAGGGCAATCGGAAAATTGGCCACAATACCCATAGCAATAGTTACGAATCCAGCGGCAATTGCGGTTGCAAAAAACACAGCATTCTTGTCCATTCCTGTGGATGACAGGATATTTGGATTAAGAAACAGGATGTAAGCCATCGTCATAAACGTGGTAACACCCGCGATAACCTCAGTTTTAACAGAAGTCTTGTTGGCAGTTAATTTGAATAATCTTTCGAGCATAATCTGGTTATAATTGGTTTATAAATTCCATTTTCCTGCAATAGTCGGGTTAATCATAAAACCCCTGTGACCAGCGAAATTGGCACTCATTTCAATCTCGCTTCCAATTGAAAACTGTTTGGTAACATTATACCAAAACTGAGGTTCTGTCAGAAAAACAAAATCTGTCGCCTTTGCTCTGGCACCAACGCCCACAATGTTGTCTTCTCTCCAAAAATCGGCAAATCCACTTAGAGTAACTTTATTCTTAAAGAATTGGAGGCTCCAAACCCCTGTTAGCTGAAAAGACATATCGTTTTTCCCGCGAATATTTTTATACATGGCCTGCAGCGTGAAAATCTTCGAATAATCTTTAGTATTCCACGTGTAATTTCCCCCAAAAAGCCATGCATCGTTAATTGTATAGGCAGCGTTAATATTATTCGCCCTGTATTGCCCAAAACCACCATTGTATTCAACATGCAATTCAAACGGACTGTCCCAGAATTTCAGACCACGGGCAATTTCAAAATAGCCAAGCTGTGGGCCCTGTATGCCTGTGGAGCCACCTTTCCCATAATCAATGTCAATAAAATAAAAGGTACTTCCATACTTATCAGTTTTAAACGATTCAACAGTAGAGGTAAGGAACTTACGGGTTTCACCCATGTCGTAATGTAGTTGAACATTTTGTGCTTTTAATGCCGATACGGCAAGAAGTACTGAAAACAAAGACAGAAATTTTTTCATGTTGAGATTTTAAATAATAAAATAATTTTAAGTTATATTAAATAGAATTTAAAGATAACTCCCGGCTGTTATAGGTGCGGCGTTAGGTTTTTTTTCGAAAACGTAAAATTAAAACATTAATTTGTAAATGTGAAATGAGAATGAAATGGTTCTACAAAATTTTTTTACAGACTGATAGTAAAAAATTTGTATATTCTCAATTATTTAATCTATTTTTGTTACAATTTTATTAAAACAAGATGCTATATATTGATTATGAGGCATTATTGTTTATGAAAACTTCCTTATCTTAAATTTGTTAGCTTCATGGAGAAAATTCTGATCATAGACGACGATAGGATTAGTCTTAAAGTTATTAAAGAGATTCTCGAAAGACTTGGATATAAAACCCTTCAGGCAGATAATGGCGAAGCAGGGCTTCAGCTTGTGCGCACCGAACGACCTGACTTGGTTATTACTGATTTTCAAATGCCTGGAATTAATGGTTTGGATGTTTTGGGTGAGATCCGTAAACTTAATCTTGGCATACCAGTCATATTACTAACCGGGTATGGTGACGTAGTCTTGACTATTAAGTCTATCCAGTTAGGTGCTTTTGACTACCTTGAAAAACCAATTGATCCAATACAGCTCAAAAACATTGTTCAATTAGCAATCAATTCGGTCAAGGTAAGTAGCGGGTTAAACGAAGTGAGATTTGAAGACCAGTCAAGCGAAAGTATGCTTGAGAGCAATATTCTCGTTGGCAAGACTCCGGCAATGAAGGAAATCTTCAAGAATATTGGGCGGATATCTCTCAATAAGGTCAACGTGCTTATTCAGGGTGAGACTGGTACCGGGAAGGAACTTATTACCAGATTAATACATTTTTCCGGGGTTACGAGAGACCAACCACTTGTAATCGTAAATTGCAGTGCTCTGACAGAAACTTTGCTCGAAAGTGAGCTCTTTGGACATGTTAAGGGATCATTTACAGGATCAATTCGTGATAAGAAGGGAAAATTTGAACTTGCTGGCGAAGGATCAATCTTTCTGGATGAGATCTCAGAGATCTCTTTGAATACTCAGGTTAAACTTTTGCGTGTAATTCAGGAACTGGAATTTGAGAAGGTTGGGGGTGAAGAAGTTATTCCCATGAAAGCACGAATTATAGCAGCGTCCAATAAAAATCTGGAAGCTTTGATTAAAGAGGGGAAATTCAGGGAAGATTTATATTACCGCCTTAAAGTTTTCACAATTGATCTGCCACCTTTGCGTGAAAGAAAAGACGATATTCGTGATCTGGTTATCCATTTCCTGGGTAAGCTTAACAAGCGTTTTAACAGGAATGTCGTTAAAATTGGGGATGGTGTTATTGATGTGCTTAAAGCTCATAACTGGCATGGAAATGTTCGTGAGCTGGAAAACACTATACTTCAGGCTATAGTAATGTCTAAAAATGATGTTCTGGAAGTTGAAAATATAACACTCAACCCAAGACAAAGTCAGGGTGAAGAGGTGAAACAGGAACTTCCAAGATTCCGTACAATTGCCGAACTCGAGAAATACCACATCAAGAGAATCCTAGATGAGGTGAAGTGGAATAAGCTTGAAGCTTCGCATATTCTTGACATTACACGTCCAACGTTAAATGCCAAGATCGAAAAATACAACCTGTCACGCGATTAGGATAGGAAAATGAGGCTGTATCAAAAGGGAAAAATTTAAAGGCAGAGGTCGTAAAGTGAAAACGCAAAAAGTCGCAAAGCATTGAATGTTAGGTTGTTAACTTTTCGTAACAAATTGTTTTCATTATTTAACCCGGCGGTAGAAGACTTTTGATACAGCCTCAAAATACAGGTAGAAAAAAGGATAGAATAAGGATTGCCGTCCCAGAGAGTGATGGTATTCCTTATTCTATTTTATTTTAGACGGATCGGATTGAACATGAAGGGTCTGTGAGAAGCCAAAATTCGGAACATTTTAATAGCCTGGCTCCACGACTCTACAAAGTCAGGTTCAGCCCGCTCCAGGGCTGGGGTTTATTTCGCATTACTGCCCCCGGTGGAGTGAAACAGAACCGGAGGTTATTCATATTGAAATCCTCCAGTGCTCCTTAAAACTGGCTGATTCCTAATTGTTTACGTAGATAGCACAATAAAAAATATGTTAGCCGTAAGTTCTTTAATTATTGGAATAATAAACAATTTGAATTAACCTGCCTGTGTCCGCAAATTATGCTTGATAATTGTTCCGCCAGGAACAAGATATAGGTAGAAAAATACAATTGAATTGGGATCGCCGTCCCGGTTAGGGACGGAATCTTTTTCCCTTTGCATGCCTTTCATCACATTCCAGGAATTAAATTTCATTTTGATTTTTAATTGGATCGGGGAACGGACTATATCTGGTTAATGCCATCTAAAACCTTATTTCCCATTTTGAATTTTCTCTAATATCTGTCAGTCCGAACAACAAACGCCTCAGGGAATCCCCTTTTGACGAGTTTCGGAATGAACTCTAGCCCTTCCTTCCTACCCTGGAACCCGCTGATCTGTACCTTAAACAATGCATCTTCAAACATAATGTCAATGGGGTGATCCGTTATTTTTCGTAAGGATTCCCTTGCGTTAATTGCATTATTCTCAATCGCAAATGCCCCGACCTGAATGATTGAACCCATTCGGTTTCTAAGAATTGGGTACTTCAAAGTATTATCCTGATTTGTGATACCACTTTTGGCCTTTGAAACTTCGGAAAGCGATTGCTTAGGCTCTGGTTGAGCTGCCTTTCCAACTTTTTCATCTTTTTCAGTTTTGGTTGTTTTTTCTGGCGTAACACTTGATGCCACCTTTGCTTCGTTTGCCGGGGCCTTTTCCTCTACGACTTTCTCTTTAACCTTTGGAATAGAGGGCGTTTCTACTTTAATTTTAGCCGAAGCAACGGTATGCAAGACCGTGTCAACCTCAACCGGTTTCGCAACATTTGGTTTTGATTGTATTTGAATATCCTTTGTTTGTGACGCCCGTTTATCAACGATTTCTTTATTCGCGTTATTCCCGATGTTTCGGTTTTCAATTTCAGGTATAGGTTTCGGAGCGGATTCAACTCTTGTTGTATCCTTAACGATTGTTTTATCAGTCAGACTAAGGTGAAAATCGAGGCCGTCGAGTATTGTGCCGTCCTTGGAGGGAGCAATATTTATAGGTATCTGATCGGGCAAAGAAGTCATTTTTAGCTTTTTAATCTGATCAGGATCAATTTTTGCAATATATTTCCCGGGCTTAAGTCCCAGATAGCTATAATATCCATCTGATTCAGTCATAACTCGCGCCACAAGATTTGCATCGTTTTTGTAGAAGTTTACAAGAATTCTCCCTTGGCCCCTTGATTCGTTATAGACTGTTCCAGAGGCTTCTCCTAAGACGGCAACAGGGATCTCAATGATCCTGAACTGGTTTGGATCAATATTTACTTTCATCGAAAGACTGCGCATTTGCCATGCAAGATTGTCAAAACTGTTTTTATCGAGCTCCAGAAAATAACTTGTATAGGGTGTGAGATCTAAAACATGAATTGTAGTGTCCTTGTCATTCCGTCTTATTGTTCCTCCGTTTATTTTAAATTGTAATCCTGCTATTTTAGGTTCACCTTTATCATGTATTCCATTTCCGTTTATATCCAGAAAGGGTAATAGTGTTATAGCACCCTTCCCAACATTATTCCTGTTGTTTGTCCCTAAGTATTTTGATTTTCTGTCATACAGCAAACTACCTCTCGCCGAACCGATCATTGTTAGTTTGTCATTGTTATCGCGCATCGAAAAGCCAGTCTGCGCAAAGGAAAGATCATAACGCAATCCCATTTCGATGATTTTGGTATTGCTTACAAAATTCTGTTCATAGGAAATATTTAAATATCCATTTTTTAAAATTGACTTTTCGAGACTGGTCCTTGCGGATATTAATTTCGAACTGTTGTACTCATACTGCACAAGAGGTGTAAGTGTTATATGGGAAGGGAGTTTAAACGAAAGCGAAATATTACTGTATAAAAATGGGTTTTTAATGTCCGTAAAGAGTCCATAAGTCGTGAAATTCGTTGTAATTCCATGAACCGATCCGGATAGAAGCATTTCAGCATTAGTGTTTGTAATTCCTGGAAGTACGATCTGATTGACTGTGAGCCTTGAGTAGGCTGAGACATTTTTCCCTTTTATTGGAATTGAAACGATAGCCTTACGTTCTTCGAGATAATTATAAATTATTGCCTTTTGACCGGGTGTATACTTGGCATAATTAATCTCAAACTGAAGGTTGGAAGGAAGCCGGTAACTAAGAATACCTTTGGCCCTGACTCCATACGTGTACTCTCCGGTAACCATTAATCCGCTAAAAAGTCGCAGAGATGTGTTAAAAAATGGCATCGAGGATCCTGTTGTAACGGATGAAAGATATTCTACCCCTCCACCTATTGTCAGTCTTCTGTTGACACCATAGTTTAGGGTTGCCCTTGAAAACCGACTGCTTAATGAGTCTTCAACAACCCCGGCACTTATTGTATATTCAAATTCTTTCGGAGGTAAAAAATTGAATGGGATACTTATATTCTGTTCTTTGATACGTTCTTCGCCCCAGGGACCATAGAATTTCAATTTCACAGCTGAATTTCCGTAGACTAATGGCACCTCAAATTTGTAAAATCCTGATCCATCAGCCTTCATATAATCAACAAGCACGTTATTCACATAAAGTTCAACTATCCAGTTGGGTTCAGTAATATCACTAATCGTATAGGTTCCGAACGATCGCCTGTAGGTAGTAGGAGTATTTGTAAACTGGACGCCAACAATTGGATTATAAATGGATGAGGTAACCTGTGAGTAAATTTTCCCAGCGGATATTTGTCTGAGTAAAGGTTGTTCATTCTGCACAAAACGCCACATATATTGCTGCTGTTTTTCAGAAAAAGGGGCATTGTTATCATAATTCAAATAGGCATTGGCTTCTCCACCTGCGATGGCTGTTCCCAGGGCCAGGTTTATCCGGTTATCACTCGTGCCTCCCACTTGTTGGGTCGAAATTATGGACCAGTCAGCCATGCCAAAGTGAAAAGCAGGATATTTTCTTCCAATTGTTGTATCTGTTTTGATCTCGCCCTTAAGCTTACTTATATTTGCCCTCATCTGTTCTAAACGCATTTCCCTGATTACGGGTAATTCTAATTTTGTAGAGAGTATTACAGATAAACTTCTGAAACTAAATTTGCAATCCAATCCGAAAATCTTTCCAAACCAGGCCGAATTAAGATAGAGGTTTGTTTCAGACTTAATGAGGTCGCCACTTTTGAGCGTATAAACTTTTCCCTGAAATGTGACCTGGTTCTTAACCCTGTCAATAGAATAGTATGCACCGGGATTTATAAATGAACCGGTTATTGAATCCAGCTGAGGTGAAGGATTATTTTTAATTTTCAGAAACGTAAATATATCTATGATAGGAAGATATACATTCTCATCCTGAATGACCGCCGGAATATCAACTCCCCCAAATTGCTGAATATTTAAGAAAATGGAAATCTCCTCATATTGCGGTTCATTTTGTGCATTTCCCTTTAAAGGAGAAAGACCTGTAAATGCGATCAAACAGCTTATAAAAATCAAAATACCGGAGACTTTACAATATCTCCGGCATTTACAATTTTTATACATAACTATTTGATTCATAAAATATCAAGGTGTTATTCTAGTTTTGGATAAAAGTTACAGTGAATGTCCCGTTATAAGCTCCGGCAGGATTTGCCGACAGCGAACCTACTGTAAGTGTACCACCAATGAAGACATCAGTGGTAGCTCCTGTAGCCACAAACGGTGATCCGGTACTCGATGGCCCGATAGTAAGCATGATGGACCCGGTATTACTACCGGACAAAAAGCTGTTAGGACCGTTGACAATTGTGATTAAAGTACCAGGAATTGCAGTCACCTCAAAAAGTGCCGGACTGCAGTATGTCCCAATTGAGGGGAGGATAATCTCACCCGTACTTGTCCTGAATCCTGAATGGTCAACTGTGACTGTACCACCAGCTGACCCATTAGGAATAATTGTGCCAAAGTTAAGATGCTGTAACGTACTGACTGTAACAGTAATTGGCTTAGGTGGTTTCTCCTGGGCCTCCGTCTTTAAATAAATCAGGGTCATCAGAAAACAAAGAAATATACTAAGTCTTCGCATCAACAGGGATAATATTGTGCTATTCATAATCTTTTCTCATTAGTATTTTTTCGGATGTTTGTTTATTTCCGGATGTAACAGTAATAATACAGAGCCCGCTGCTAATACCCGGATTTATTTCGACAGTTTCCTGATCAGTCACCTGACGGAGTAACAGGATTTGCCCACTCGTATTAGTCACAAATAACGTTCCTTTCGCCAGATAGGGAAGATTCATGGTGACCTTTAAAACTGTTGCAGACCGGGTAAATGTAAACATTTTTTCCACTGGCGCGGCGGATGGTTTTAATTCAGAAAGTGAAAATACCAAACTAAACCTTCTATCATAGGTGCCGGTTTTTATATAGAATTTGTATTCCGGATTTATTTTCAGATCCTGCGTTATACCTTTATCTGCGTCTACCAGATAAATATATAAATAGGATGAAAACTGACCGATGTCTTTCGTGCTGATACTTATCCATCCATCGCTTAATGTGTATATCCCCAAAGGTATCTTTGTTATACTATCTGCAGGAGTAGTTATCGCCTTTATCGATAGCTTGCGTGAATCCTCAGATAATATATAAATGTTGGGTACCTGTAAATCAGTATTCATAATCTTAAGGGCATCCATGGTTTTATCAAATGTCTTAGTTCCCTGACTATCAAAATACAAAACGGAGGCGTCAGGTACTGTGCCTCGTTCAGTAAACATTGCTGACAAGGTCAGAACCGGCTCACCGGTAAAAGCCGCTTCCCTGAATGTGGGAACAAGATTATTTATTCTCACGGCATTCGACATCCCCAGTGTTGCGGCAACGGGATACGCGCCATCAGAAACATGCACAAAAAATCCCTGCATCGAAGCTATCACATTATCGCCGTTTCCATTTGAATGCCCATTGATATAACTACTATAAACCCCTGTATATTGATCGGTATTCCCTGCATTGAAAAAATATATGGCATTATCTATATTCGTCTTCGTCCAGCCCGAGGTTGCATTCCAGTCAATTGGCGAAGGATACGGATTTCCGGCAAGGTTAAATCCCTTTGTATATTTTCTGTTATGGTTAAACAAGTTTATGAACATTGAACCGTTATTTAACACACCTGTCATATCTACTGTCCTGGATGAAGTTGATGTGCCGAAATTTGCAGCATAGCCCGCAAGACCATTCAATAATCCGGTGGTTGCTGTATAATTGACCCACCCTGACGAATAGGCAGCTATACCGAGCGAATCCCTGTGGTTGTCTTCATCGTACTTATAGAATGAAGGAAAGGCAGAAGCCAGGTTCAGATCATTGGCAAACTCATTTACAGTAGCCGACTGGAAGGGTGAACTAAAATATTTGTAACCGTAAGAAGAAGGAAGATAGCGCTGCATTGTTACATTTCCTAATACGTCACCCGTACCGCTACCGTCTACAAGTGCTGTCTGTAATGCATTAGAAATCAGTGTAAGGTTTCCTCCTGAAGACAGATTTCCTACCGATGCCTTTACTACCCCGGTAACATTCAGAGGTCCTGCCAGAGTAACACCGGTTGCATTGGAAATTGTTAAATTCAGTAAGGCATTTCCTGCAAAGGTATTTGCACCGATTGTCTGTGCGGTGGTTCCCTTCATTTCAATTGTTCCCGCTGAAGCAGTGAAGATTCCACTGTTTGTTATCGTTTCGGCAATCTGAAGCGTATTGCCAATAACAGTCAGGGATGAGCCACTATTAATGACTAAATTTTTACATGCTCCTGTTGGTCCGGAACTTAAAACAGGTTGATTGGTTACATTGGGTATGAGTACGTTTTTTGTCAGGTCAGGAAGAAATGGGCAAGACCAGTTCCCAATAGTATTCCAGTCAGTACTTATGGCACCTGTCCACGTAAGATCGGCAATAACAATAAATGCACCGGAAATAGAAGATGTTATGTCGGATCCACAGTCGCTGTGAACAACACAATAATAATACAGAGTACCGGCCGTAACGGATTGCGGGGTATATGTATTTGTTTGTGCTCCGTTTCCTGAGCCTAGCGATGTACCCCCTGAAGTACCTGTAGTTGCATTACTGTACCATTGGTAAGTCAAGGTTCCTGTTCCGGATGCTGTAATTGAAATTGATGTAAAAGGTACATTCAGACAAGTCGTCTGACCTGTTGTTGACTGGCTTGTTATCGAGGTGGCCGGATTTACTGTAAATGCACCGGAAACATTGCTTGTGACTGATCCGCATGAGCCCGTTACCACACAACAATAATATAAGGTTCCTGCAGTTGTGGCCTGGGGTGTATACGAACTGGTTTGTGCTCCGTTTGAAGTTCCAAGTGACAGCCCTCCTGAATTAGCGGAAATTGTATTTGAATACCATTGATAGGTTAATACTCCGGTTCCAGATGCCGTTACCGAAATAGGAGCGAATGTTCCATTTATACATTGTGATTGTGCTCCTGTCAGCTGACTGGTAATAGCCGTGGCAGGGTTCACAACAAATGCTCCGGATACCGCGCTGGTGACCGTTCCGCAACTTCCTGTAACAACACAGTAGTAATAAAGGGTGCCGGCAGCTGTCGCCTGCGGAGTGTAACTGCTTGTTTGTGCTCCGTTTGCTGCCCCAAGTGAAGTTCCTGATGAATTGGACGCACTTGTATTGCTATACCATTGGTAGGTTAATGATACGCCAGTAGCGGTTACTGAAATTGGGGTGAAATTTCCGGTTATACATTGTGTTTGAGTTGCTGTTGACTGACTTGAAATGGCTGTTGCAGGGTTCACAACAAAAGCTCCTGAAACCGCACTGGTGACCGTTCCGCAAGTTCCTGTAACAATACAATAGTAATAAAGTGTTCCTGCAGCTGTCGCCTGTGGTGTATAACTGCTTGTCTGGGCTCCGTTTGCCGTTCCAAGTGAAGTGCCTGACGAATTTGAGGCACTCGCGTTTCTATACCATTGATAGGTTAACACCACCCCTGTCGCCGCAACAGATATTGGAGTGAAAACACCATTTATGCATTGCGTCTGTGCGGTTGTCGACTGACTTGAAATAGCAGTCGCAGGGTTTACAACAAAGGCACCTGAAACCGCACTTGTAACTGTTCCGCAGGTTCCGGTAACTACACAATAGTAATAAAGTGTTCCGGCTGTTGTTGTTTGCGGTGTGTAAGTGCTTGTCTGGGCTCCATTTGCTGATCCAAGCGACGTACCTGATGAATTGGATGCACTTAAATTGCTAAACCACTGGTATGTTAATGACACGCCGGTTGCAGTCACAGAGACAGGAGTGAAAGTTCCATTTATACATTGCGTCTGTGTTGCTGTAGACTGACCCGTAATGGCAGTTGCAGGGTTCACAACAAATGCTCCGGATACAGCACTGGAAACTGTTCCGCAGGTTCCGGTAACGACACAGTAATAGTATAGTGTGCCTGCGACTGTCGCCTGGGGTGTGTATCTGTTAGTTCGGGCTCCGTTTGTAGTACCTAAAGCTGTGCCACCGGTATTAACAGCAGTTGTCCTGCTGTACCATTGATAGGTCAGTCCCGGCCCGGAAGCTGTTACAGAAATAGTTGAAAAAGTACCTCCAATACATTTTGTCTGAGGACCTGTGGATTGTGAACTAATGACAGTTGAAGGATTGATTATAACAGAACTTGTTGAATTAGTCTGAGCGCATCCCCCTGATGCAGCAATTGTATTTGTTACAGTATATGTACCAGAAGTACTTGTACTAAGATTGATTTGTCCAGTAGATGTATCCGTAAAATTAAGCCCTGCTGTCGATGAGAAAACTCCTGCTATACCACCGCCACTGAATGTTGGAGTAGGATTTGTTCCGTTTAAACAGTAAGGAGAACCTGAATAACTGAATGTTGCCACAGGTAATGATGTTATTGAGATTGAAGTGGTCGCCGGAACTGAGGCGCATCCCCCCGAAGCTGGTATTGTATAGGTTACGGTATAGGTTCCTACGGTGCTTGTACCTGGCGTGATGGCTCCGGTGCCTGAATTAATTGTTAATCCGGTAGTTGAACTGTATGTGCCACCGGTATAGGCTCCGGTCCCTGTAAGATTTACAGATTGTGCTGTCGCAATCGAGGAACAGAAAGGTGAACCTGTATAGTTTATAGCCGCAGTTGGAACAGCTGTTATTGTGACCGGTGCAGTCGCAGTTACTGCACCGCATCCTCCTCCTGCCGAAATCGAATATGTCACGGTATAGGCTCCTGCCGTGCTTGTCCCCGGAGTTATTGCGCCTGTAGAACTGTTTAACGAAAGGCCGGCAGGAGTGGCAGAAAAAGTTCCTCCGGTTGTCCCTGTTAAAGTCACAGGCTGTGCGACGAGAAGGCTTTTGCAATAAGGTGAACCTGGATAGGAAATGGTTGCAGCAGGTAATGCGGTTATCGTTATTGTATTCGTTGCCGTTACTGTCCCGCAACCATTGGCCGCAGCAATTGTATTGGTTACAGTATAGGTCCCTGGTGTGCTGGTAGCAAGATTAACTTGTCCCGTTGATGCGCTTACAAAATTTAGTCCCGAAGAGGAAGAAAACGTTCCGGCAACTCCGCCACCACTGAAAGTCGGAGTAGGATTTGTCCCGTTTGAACAATAAGGAGAACCTGTATAACTGAATGTTGCAACAGGAGATGATGTTATTGAAACTGAAGTGGTCGCCGGAACCGAGGCACATCCCCCGGAAGCTGGTATTGTATAGGTTACGGTATAAGATCCGACCGAGCTTGTACCAGGTGTTATAGCACCGGTCCCTGAATTAATTGACAATCCGGTAGTTGAACTGTAAGTGCCACCAGTATAGGCCCCGGTCCCTGTCAGATTTACAGATTGGGCTGTGGCGAGCGAGGAGCAGAAAGGTGAACCTGAATAGCTGATAACCGCAGTTGAAACGGTTGTAATTAGGATACTTGCAGTTGCAGTCACAGGTCCGCATCCACCAGCTGAAGCAATCGTATATGTCACTGTATATGTACCTGCCGTGCTTGTACCGGGGGTTATTGCACCTGTAACACTGTTTATTGATAAGCCGGCAGGTGATGCGGAAAAAATTCCCCCGGTAGTGCCGGTTATGGTCACTGGTTGTGCTGCCACCACACTGGTGCAGTAGGAAGATGCAGTATAGGAAATAGTTGCAGTCGGCAAAGTTGTAATTGTAACATTTGTGGTTGCCGGTACCGTGGCACAACCACCACTTGCCGGGATTGTGTAAGTAACTGTATAATTTCCAGGCGTACTGCTTGCGGGTGTAATCAAACCTGTAGTACCGTTAATGGATAATCCTGTAGCAGATGTAAATGTTCCACCCGTGTAGGCTCCCGCACCGGATAATGTAACCGACTGTATTCCTGCAGATGAACAAAAAGGTGATCCACTGTAACTGATTGTTGCGGAAGGTAATGCTGTTATTGTCACAGTCGTGGATGCCGTTACGACTCCGCAACCTGCTGGTGAAACAAAATTGTAAGTAACTGTATAAGTTCCCGGAGTACTTGTGGAGGGTGTAATAGCCCCTGTGGATGAATTAATTGTAAGACCGGATGGCGACGCGGAGAAAGTACCTCCGCTGGTCCCTGTGAGTGTAACATTTTGAGGCGTTGCAAGTGAACTGCAGTAAGGAGTGCCTGCGTAGGCAATAGCTGCTGTAGGGGACGGCACCGGAGTAACTGCCAATGTTTGAGTTGTTCCACTACCTCCACATGTAAATACAGGTGTCACCTGCACATTCCCGGCAGTTGCACCAACAGTAACTGTTACTGAGCCGGTTGTTGCACCTGCAGTTACTGTCCACCCGGAGGGAAATACCCAGTTGTATGATGCACCTGTAAGAGTTGTTGCATTGTATGTTTGTGACGAGCCCTGACAGGGTGAAGTGCTACCTGTGATCGTAACCGGAATAGTATTATCCTGAATGGTTATACTTATCGGATAGGTAATGCTTGAACATACAGGTGTGGTTGTTGCAACGGATAAGATAGCATTATATACTCCGGCTGCAATACCAAAGGGAACATTGATGTTTATTGGACTGCCGGGTAACCCCGATTGCGGAACATTAGGCATTCCGGCAGCAATAGCAGCAGCATCAAAAGTAATTGAATATGCTGTTGGATTTCCCGTTGTGGCTGTGTAATTAAGTACGGCTACAGTAGTATTTTTACAAATCACAGGATTTGGGCCCAGAGTAATTGTCAAGGTAGGATTAACAACCACTGTGAAAATGTTTGAATAGCTTGATGAGCAGATACCACTCTGGACGAGTACCCTGTAATCCCATGTTCCACCCGAAGAAGGTATTTCAGTATATGTCCTGGTTGTATTGGGTATGATTGTCCAGGCTCCGGCATTCAGACGTTTCTCCCACTGGATTATACTTCCGGTCCTGGAACTCAGAGTAAGCAATCCGATTGAGGCCCCCTGACAAATTGGTGTTGTCGCTCCGGCAAGGTTTCCAACTGTAGTTGTTGAATCAACAAGAACATTAGCGAGTGCCGAATAAACCTGAGCACAGGATCCGTTCTGGATTAAAGCCCGGTATTGCCACCTGCCTCCGGAAAAAGGTGTTTCAGCATAAGTGGCCGATCCACCATTGCCAACACTTGACCACCCTAACGAATTGACCTGGCGTTCCCATTGTATAATTGAACCTGCAAATCCGGTTAAAGTCATTGTTCCTGTTGCTCCTCCCTGACATACTTCTGTTACTGCACCGCCTATCGTTCCCCCAACCGAAGCCGGATTAACAATAATGGCGCCGGATACGGCACTTGTTGCTGTTCCACAACTTCCGGTTACGTCACAATAATAATAGGTTGTACCCGCACTCGCAGCCTGTGGGGTATAAGAGTTGGTCTGTGCCCCATTGGCTGTGCCAAGTGAGGTTCCACCGGTCGCAGTCGCAGTTGCATTACTGTACCATTGATAAAGTAAGGTTCCAATTCCAGTGGCACTGACTGAAATTGCCGAAAATGTTCCTCCCGGACACTGTGATTGTGTACCTGTCGACTGGGAGTTAATCACAGTTGCCGGATTGATAGTAACCTGACTTGTTGAAACAACCTGGGCACAGCTACTTGTGGCTGAAATAGTATTTGTTACAGTATAGGTCCCGGGTGTACTTGTAGCCAGATTGATCTGTCCTGTTGATGTACTTACAAAATTTAATCCCGCAGAGGAAGAAAAGGCTCCGGCAACTCCGCCACCACTGAAAGTTGGTGAAGGGTTTGCCCCGTTGGTACAATAGGGTGAACCTGTATAGCTGAATGTTGCGACAGGTGGGGAAGTTATAGTAACTGACGTGGTGGCTGGTATTGATCCGCATCCCCCGGAAGCAGGAATTGTGTAGGTGACTAAATAAGATCCGACCGTACTTGTGTTGGGTGTTATAGCTCCGGTACCTGAATTAATTGTCAATCCCGCTGTTGAACTGAACGTGCCACCGGTATAAGCTCCGGTTCCTGTAAGGTTTACAGATTGTATTGTTGCAAGTGAGGAGCAGTAGGGTGATCCGGTATAGCTGATAGCAGCAGTGGGCAGGGCTGTTATCGTGACAGGTGCAGTCGCAGTAACTGATCCGCATCCGCCTGAAGCCGGAACCGTATAGGTGACTGTGTAAGATCCGGCTGTACTTGTGTTTGGTATTATGGCACCTGTAGCCGAATTGATCGTTAATCCGGTTGTTGAACTGTACGTACCACCGGTATATGCTCCTGTTCCCGAGATACTTACAGTTTGGGCTGTTGCCAGTGATGAGCAGAAAGGCGATCCGGAGTAGCTGATCACCACTGTTGGAAGGGCTGTTATGGTTATTGTATTTGTTCCAGTGACTACCCCGCAACCGTTTGCTGCGGCAATTGTATTGGTTACGGTATAGGTTCCCGGAGTACTCGTAGCCAAATTGATCTGTCCTGTTGACGTATTTACAAAATTCAATCCGGCAGTTGAGGAAAAAGTTCCGGCAACTCCGCCGCCACTGAAAGCCGGAGTAGGATTTGTTCCGTTTGAACAATAGGGAGAACCTGAATAACCAAATGTTGCAATAGGTAAGGCAGTTATTGTAATTGATGTTGTGGCCGGGACTGAGGCGCATCCCCCCGAAGCCGGGATCGTATAAGTGACTGCGTAGGATCCGGCTGTACTTGTGTTGGGAGTTATTGCTCCTGTAATGGAATTAATTGTCAATCCGGCAGCTGAACTGTATGTACCACCAGTATAAGCTCCTGTTCCTGTAAGATTTACTGATTGTGCAGTTGTGAGCGATGAGCAGAATGGTAATCCTGCATATGATATAGCCGCAGTTGGAACAGCTGTTATTGTGACAGGAGCAGTCACAGACACGGGTCCGCATCCTCCTCCTGCCGCAACCGTATAAGTCACAGTATAGGTACCTGCCGTGCTTGTACCGGGTGTTATTGCCCCTGTAGCACTGTTTATTGATAAGCCGGCAGGAGAGGCAGAAAAACTTCCGCCCGCTGTCCCGGAAAAAGTCACTGCTTGCGCGGTAATAAGACTCTTGCAATAGGAAGTACCAGGGTAGGAAATGGTGGCAGCCGGCAAAGCTGTTATTGTAACATTTGTGGTCGCAGGTGTTGCAGTACAACCGCCGGTAGACGGAATAGCATAGGTAACGGTATAATTTCCCGGTGTACTGCTTCCAGGTGTAATCAAACCAGTTGTGCTGTTAATGGATAATCCTGCAGCCGACGAAAAGGTTCCACCCGTGTAGGCTCCAGTACCGGATAATGTTACTGACTGTGTGCCTGCCGATGAGCAAAAGGGTGTCCCACTGTAACTTATTGTTGCAGTGGGTAATGCTGTAATTGTCACCGTCGTTGAGGCGGTCGCTGATCCGCAGCCGGCAGACGAAGTGACATTATAGGTTACTGTGTAAGTTCCAGGATTACTTGTCGAAGGTGTTATTGCTCCTGTGGATGAATTAATCGTCAGACCGGAGGGTGAGGCTGAATAGGTGCCACCGCTGGTACCTGTTAGGGTAACACTTTGAGACGATGAAACTGAAGTACAAAAAGGGGTACCGGCATAGGTTATGGCAGCTGTTGGAGACAATGACGGAGTCACAGCCAATGTTTGATTTGTGCCGCTTCCACCACATGAAAAAGATGATGATACCTGAACATTCCCGGCCGTTGCACCAACAGTAACCGTTACCGAGCTTGTTGTTGACCCGGCGGTTATTGTCCACCCGGACGGGAAAGCCCAGCTGTAGGTAGCACCTGTAAGACTTGTTGCATTATAAGTTTGTGATGAACCCTGACAAGGTGTACTGTTTCCTGTTATTGTTATCGGTGCCATATTATCCTGAACAGTTACACTTATCGGATAGGTAATGCTTGAACAAACAGGAAATGTTGTTGCAACGTACAATAGAGCGTTATATACTCCTGCCGCAATACCATAGGGAACGTTTATATTTATTGGACTACCTGGTAATCCCCACCCCGGAACATTACCCATTCCGGCAGCATTAGCAGCAGCATCAAAAGTAATGTAATAAGCATTTGGATTTCCCGTTGTGGCGGCATAACTAAGCTGGGCAACTGTTGTATTTTTACAAATTACAGGATTTGGGCCCAGTGTTATAGTTAAAGTCGGATTGACAACTACAGTCGAAATATTTGAATATATCGATGAACAGATACCGCTTTGGACCAGTACCCTGTAATCCCATGTGCCACTCGTCGAAGGTATTTCAGTATATGTCCTTGTATTGTTGGCTATAATTGTCCAGGCTCCGCCATTCAGACGTTTTTCCCACTGGATTATACTTCCGGTTTTGTAAGCCAGTGTAAGCAATCCAATCGAGGCTCCCTGACAAATTGGGGTAGTCGCCCCACCAAGGAATCCAATTGCAGAAGTTGAGTCAACCAGGACATTGGCGATTGTCGAATAAACCTGCGGGCAGGATCCGTTCTGAACCAAAGCCCGGAATTGCCAGTTTCCACCTGAAAAAGGTGTTTCAGCATATGTCGTCCCACCGAAATTTCCAACACTCGACCAGCCCAGGGAATTGACCTGTCGCTCCCACCGTACAATGGAACCGGCAAATCCGCTTAAAGTCATTGTTCCTGTTGCTCCTCCCTGACATATCTCGGTTACAGCACCACCTATTGTCCCCCCGACCGAAGCTGGATTTACAAGAAAGGCACCCGATACAGCACTTGTAACTGTGCTGCAGCTGCCGGTTATGATACAGTAATAGTAAGTTGTACCTGCAATGGAAGCTTGTGGAGTATAACTGTTTGTCTGTGCTCCGTTGGCAGAACCCAGAGAGGTTCCTCCGGTAGTTGTTGCGGTAGCATTACTGTACCACTGGTATGTCAGTCCTGAGCCTGTAGCACTAACAGTTATGGGGGTAAAACTTCCGCCGGCGCACTGTGTTTGTCCTCCGGTTGACTGGCTGCTCAGGTTAAGCGGAGTATAAAAAGTGAGTGTGGTGGAGGTATTCGGTGCTGCCGGTCTTAGGTTTGCATCACCCGAGTATGCATAAGTAATTGTATAAGATGTCGCTGAATAAGGTATGCTCGAAATAGGAAAGTTCAGTGAGAATCCTCCTGTACCCCCGGCTATAATTGCATTTTGTGTAATTCCATTAATAGTCACTGCGACAGGTTCTCCGCTTACCGGATAAACTGGTCCTGCAGCACTTATGATTCCGCTAAGTGCCAAAGTAGTTGCTCCAAAACATACATTCTGACTCGCTGTCAATCCTGAGAATACAGCAGTTACCCTTGAATCACCTACTGTTAGGATCCCGGATCCGCCAAAATGATTCTGATCCTGATTGGTGGCAGGCGATTGGTTAGAGCCCCAGGTTCCATTGATTTGAATAACGCCGTCAAATGAAAGTATGCTTACCGGGATGTTCTGGCCGGTTACTGTATTCACCTTTGCACTTTGATTAATGGCTGCAGTTCCCGTGATTTGGGTGCCAACAGGAAGATTTAAATTACTGCTACCCCCAAAGGTGGCATTATAATAAATAACTCCCGCAATAGTTCGTTGTCCGGTACCGTAATAATCAACAGTTCCGGTGTTTGCAATGAATGTTCCTCCGGTAACGTTTGCTGATCCATCGATGGCTAACGTACTCGATCCGCCATTTAATGTACCGCCTGTCATATTCCAGTTGCCGGTAAATGTGTCAGTATAGCCAATGCCCAGGTTTAGTGTGCCGCCAATTCCTGTTATATTAAGATCTGTGGCGTTTACATTACCATTTAAAGTCGCTGTCCCTGCTGTTTTAGTCATCGAAACGGAACCTGTGGTCGTAAATCCGGCAATGGTGTTTGCCGCCACTGTACCACTCAGGATCACATTGTTTGAACCAAAATTCAGTGTTCCACTTCCAGTATTGGTAAGATCGCCCTGTATAGTCAGATCACCTGTAACACTTGTTGTTCCTGTTCCGCTGAACTTTAGGTTTTGATAGGTGATTGCAGCATTAATTGTTGGAGATGAGCCGTAATAATCTATGGTTGTGCCTGCGGCAGGGACGGGTGTGAATGTGTAATTTTCGGGCCAGGTAGCGGTTCCAACTCTTAATGTTCCTCCGTTAATTATTCCGGATGAAGCGGATAACCTGTTGTTGGTGGGATCAAATGTTCCCGAGGTAAGGGTGAAAGGACCGGTTATGGTAATGGAACTGCCAAGGGTCACTGTTCCGGTAGGTTTATTAATTATCAGGGCACCTGATCCCGTTGTACCGGTGGTTATTATGCCTGATAAAGTTTGATTGGCACTGCCTGTGAAAATAGCCGTGGCACCTGCGCCCGTAGAGGTTCCATTAAAACTCCAGTTCCCGGTTAGCGATATCGTCATCGTTCCCGCGCCTGTTATCCAGAAACCATTGCCACTGACATTCCCGTTAACTGTAAGGGTATTTCCCGTGGCCATTGTCAGAGTCCCGGAAATCGTTATCCCTGAGCAGGTCTGGTTTCCTCCTGTAGTAACAACAGAGTTTGATGGAATAACAACAAGATCTGTGGCTAAGGGAACTGCTCCTCCGACCCAGGTACCGGGTGTTGACCATGCACCACCAGCGGTTCTGCTTGTTATTGTAGCCTCAAAGCTTTTTAATCCTGGCAGCCAGAAAAGCAGTAACAGAATCAGAATTTTACAACCCGTTGTTAATAGTCTGTTTATCATACATAAAAAAACCAAAACGAGTGTAAAGAAGTAGTAAGGATGGGTTACTTCAATTTCAGCTCTGCTTCGGTGTATTTTTCTGGTTTAGTATCCGATTGTGATGTATAGGTGATTTTTAAACTTCCGCTGCGATAATCTGCAATAGACTTTTTATCAAGATCCATCTGGAAATTCCTTTTTGCATTTGGGGTATAAACAGCAATACCTTTAACAATACCAACCTGTTTTGCCGCTGCCATTCCGGAAACATGCTCAATCTTAAGATCACCATATACAGACATGTTGCCTGATCTGTTGAACGTTAAACTAAGTTGCGGAATTGTATCATGAATAATTTCAAACTTAAGGTCGGAAAGGAATACCTTGGCTGTTGATTCGCCTGACTTTATGATTACGGGGATCGTAATACCAAAGATAGGTACCAGTTTTACCCCAATTGCAGTGGAATCCTTTAACTTTTCCTCAGTGCCCAGGGCTGTTTGTTTAGGCACAGCTCTAAAATATATATGCGACCGGTACTCGCCGGGCTTAAGTTGATCGGTTTTTATTAGTTGCATCTTAACCACCTGTGCCTCATTTGGTGCCAGTGTGACGGAGCGAGGGAAGAAACGGATAAATTTATCTGCAAAATTTTGCCCTTCATCCGGGACTGTAATCTCCTGAAAAGAGCCGTCTTCCTTCATGCGGTATTGAACGATAGAGACATTGTATTTTGCGGTGTCAGTTCCTGTATTCGCAAGATTGAGCTCCTGTGATTTTTTTGTACCTTCAAAAACTACACGACGAGGTGTAATAAGCAGGTTTCCTTGTGCTTTAACCTCAGTTAAGGAGGCAAAAAATACAAATGAACAGATCAGGGTCAAAAATTGAGATGTAATGACTCGGGCAATCAATTTCTTCATGGTGGATGGGTTTTTCATGATTTTAAGTCTATTGAAATTATCTGCTCAAATATACAAAAAATAAGTTTGTATTAATTTATATATAATTCTTTATCAATATGAAGCGTTTGTCTGTTCGAGCCTTGTAATTATTTCATTCTGTTAAACAGGGAATATGAAATGTCGACCGGGTCCATAAACTAATAATTCGAATTTATTTAATTATAAGAAAATGTAATTGAATAGGTTCCGGTATAGATTCCCACCGGATTGGCATTCATATCACCGACATTAAGTACAGCTCCAACCTGCACCGTCATTGATCCGCCGGTTAGTTTTCCAGTACCTATTCCGGGAGCAGGAATAGATTGCCAGCCTGTTACCTGCATGGTTTTTGAGTTTAATGTGTTTGTTAATAATGCTGCACCTGTTGGTAAGATGATTGTAAAAGTTGCATTATATTCTCCTGTGATGTAAAAACTCGCTGAACTATGTGCACCGCCACCAGGAATTACGGTCCCCTGAGTCGTCAGCACTCCGTCTGGAGTCAGTACGATAAGTCCTCCCTGTGTTTCGGGCGAGAAACGGCCGAAGTTCAGTTGAGCTGTCTCAGTCGCTGTAAGTGCTGCTACGACCTGCGCTGTGGCTGTGGCTGTAACGGAAGCCTGGGCAGAGGCGTTGACTACGGATATGCCTATGAAAAGAGCAACATTAAAAATCAGGAGTGCCAGCTTTTTCAATTGAATCGGATAGGTTTTTGATGGACAAATGAGACTTTCCAGGTTTGTGATTTCCATATGGAAGATAACTGATTTCATGGTCTGTTTCATTTTCACTATTTGGTAAGATGTTTTTTCGACTATTTGACTTTAAGAAGTAAAACCCGACCCGAGTTAAATTGGGCCGGGTCTTACCTTTTAATTGATTGATTAGCAGTCTTAAAATATATTTATGAAAACAACAGTAAGATGATGTAGTATTTTCTGAAATGGCATCTTTAGTTGTAATTAACTGTTACTGTCAAACCAGTTGCATTCGTGTAGGTTCCAGCTGCTTGAGCAGCTCCTACATTTAGAGTTCCCCCAACATAAAACGTTTGAGCTCCACCAGCGCTAAGAGTCCCAGTTGGACTTGGAGAACTTATGAAGTTTCCAAGGGTCATTACACCACTAATGTCTCCAGTAAGTGTTATGGTTCCAGGAAGACCAATTGAGTAGGTAGAAGAAGCAAGCCCAGTTACATCAAAGGCGGCTGCAGTTACAGTACCAGCTACTGCTGGCAGAGTAACTCCACCTGCACCACCCTTGGTACGCGTCGGAATCCCGCTTGAAGCTGCAAGTGCAACGGTTCCACCGAGGGTTGGACTTACAGCAATCGTTCCAAAGTTCAAATCAGCAGATTTAGTGATTGCGATTGGAGTAATAATTGTTGCTGTAGATGATGCAGATGCACTAACTTGTCCAAATGAAACCGCAGAGAATCCAAGAATTACGATAGCGAAAACGAGTAATTTTTTCATGATGTTTGTTTTTAAATAATATAAATTTTATAAGAGTAATAAGATTTTAAACATTACAATTAGAGAATGGGCATTAACCATGCCAAAAATTGTTACCTGATTTTTTTCGGGTTAAAAATCACTTTTTTCATTTTTGTAAGATAAAGATTATCAGAATCTCACGTTCATTATGTAAATTGATTATAAATTAACAATTTGGTAATCTTATAGATCAGTCGCCCAAATTCCGGCGAATTTTGGTAAGTAATTTTCCAAAATGTAAAAAATTTGTTGACAGTTCCAGGGGGGAGAAGAAAGAAGCCCTTCTGGTAAAATGGTCTTTAATTCTTGTATTGAAATCTGATTTTTATAATTATGGAGTAAACCTTCAGGAAACAATAAATAGAAGATTTTTGATTTTATTTCATCATTGCAAGGTTTCTTATTTGTAATGAATGGACAATGCAATATGACCCTCTGATTACAAAGCTTATTTTTCTTCATCTTCACCTTAGGAGGCTGAACGCCCCACTAAATAAAACCTTATTTAAGTTGTTTTTGTTTTATGCCGATTTCGTTTTAAGCCCAATGACGTTTCGTTTGGATATGTAAGAAATAGATAATGAGAAGGATCGGGGTTTGAAAGTTTTTGGTTTAAAAATGCATTATTATCGATGAACGTTATCTGCTGAAAGATTGATTTTGTCCTGCCTTACAGGCAGTTGCTATATATCTTCAATGTCCTTAGGTCAACGACCTAGGGTTATGAAAATAGAACACCTTCGGAGTTATCTGTTGACTTGAAAAGTCTCCCGATCAATCGGACTCATAACCGCATAGTCGACGACCTGCGGAAAAACATTCAATAACCAATAAAATACTCCGCAGTTCAATCTGATTAACCCCCGGTGCAGTGAAGCGGAACCGGGGGTAAGGATGGGATTAAATCGCAGCCCCGACAGCGGGTTGAACCATGCTTTAGAGAGTTCGAAAACCCTTTTTTACCTTATTTAATAACCATGCATCCATGATCTTTTTCGAGGACGGGATCCCTTCCGTCCGATTGGTGGGTTAGTTCTTTTGCCACCCTTTGTTCGCGGACGGTTTAGGCACATATCCGGTCTATCCCCGGGCTGCGGACGAACCTTACCCGGGGTTATGAAAATCAAGCCTTTCAGGCTATTATTAGCAGATTTATATGTTATTCCGGTTTTTGCGGAGATTCAAGTCTGGATCAGGAGAATTGAAATCGCCCTTCGAAAATCCCGTCAAAATCCAAAATAAATCCGCAGTTAAAAACAAAAAAATCATATCGCATC
>CAINLJ010000042.1 GCA_903850335.1 uncultured Bacteroidia bacterium
ACCGGAGATAAAGTGGGTGCAGACCTGATATTTAATAAATTGGAGACAAACCAGGTTATAGGGATTAAGCTTGGGATATCCTACGTAAGTATTGATAATGCCCGAAAAAATTTGGAAAAGGAAGCAGGAGAAGTAAGTTTTGATCAGATGGTTGCCAAAACCAAGCAGCTATGGGAAGATAAACTTGCGTCTGTAAAAATTGAAGGAGGTACTGATGATCAAAAACATATCTTTTATACGACACTCTACCATTCGTTACAGATGCCTGCAATCTTTAATGACGTTAATGGCGAGTATACAGGTTTTGATAAGAAAGTACATCAAACGACAGATTTTAACTATTTTACAGATTTGTCTCTTTGGGATACTTTCAGAACAATCCATCCATTATTTACACTGATTGCTCCAAAAGAACAGAGGGATATGATGGTTTCGCTAGTGAAGATGTGTGAGCAGGGTGGTGTTCTGCCGAGGTGGCCTGCCGGCTATGGTTATACAGGATCTATGCTTGGAGCCTCTGCAGATATTGTTATTGCAGAATCTTATCTTAAAGGGATTCGAAATTTTGATGTTGAGACAGCATATCAGGCTATGCGCAGGGCTGCCTTGGGGATCGAGCCACACAGGGAAGGATTTAATCCCCGTGATGGTATGGCAGATTGTATTAAATATAAGTATTGCCCTGATGATCTGATGGATAAGGCAGTCAGCAAAACTTTGGAATATGCTTACGCAGATGATGCTGTTTCCAAACTGGCAAGTGCTCTTGGCCATAACGAGGATGCTAAAGTATTTAAAGAACATTCACGGTTTTACAGGAATATTTGGGAACCGGAAACTCAGTATTTTCGTCCACGCACAACATCCGGTGAATTTGTGAAGAAATTTAAACCTTTGAAATTGACTTACCTTGATTTTGATCATGAATATACGAATGCTTATGTTGAAGGAAGTGCCCTGCAATGGCGATGGGCGTTGTTCTTTGATCCTGAAGGATTGGTGTCCCTGTTTAAAAGCCGGGAATATTTCTTAAGTGAACTTAATGATTTTTTCGCCCTTTCGGATCCGCACAGAGGTACTTTTAGCCCAGGTTCATATTACTGGCACGGTAATGAACCGGATTTGCATGCTGCCTATCTCTTTAATGCTGCCGGACGCCCTGATCTGACCCAGAAATGGGTGAGATGGATTCTCGATAATAAATATGGAGCAGGTTACGAGGGGATCGATGGGGATGATGATGCCGGAACTTTGTCCTCATGGTATGTGTGGAGTTCATTGGGTATTTACCCTATAGCGGGGTCTGAGAGGTATGAGATCGGGGCACCACTTTTTAAGAAGGCAACAATTAAGATGGGAGATAAATCATTAACTATTGTCGCTGACAATTATAGCGTTGAAAATAAGTATGTTCTTAAAGTTTGGTTGAATGATGTTCTCCTTGATCGGTATTGGATTAACCATTCTGAGATCGCCGCAGGAGGGATTTTGCGATTTGAGATGACTAACATACCGGTTCACCAATAATTAATATCATTGGTTGAGATGTAGAATTGTCTTGTCAATGCCCAAAAGCGGCTCTGCACCTTTTAAAAATTACTTGTTTATTTTACATAAACGTTATGAAGCCAAAAATTTAGTAATATTAAGGATGAGGAAATTTGTATTTATTATAATAATCATCACGCTGTTTTGCACTATAGTTGCTGAAGGACGGGGAAGATTTTTTAAAAAGATTGTTGCGCAGAGATTAGCCCGGCATGCAACTGACAACAAAGGTCCGGAACCAGATTACAGCGACCAGTTTTTCTGGGCAGCATCCCCTTTTAAAGTGGACACAAGCGACAGTATTCCTGATTTCCTGAAATCAGAGACCCGCGATAACCGTACAGATGTATTCTTTATCCATCCAACCTCTTTCTTTGGAGAGGCTGAAAAAGTGGCGTGGAATGCGGATTTGAGGGATACAGTAGTAAATAATGAGACAGATTCCAGATCCATCCTTTATCAGACGACTGTTTTCAATGGAAGCTGCCGGGTTTTTGCACCCCGCTACCGGCAGGCAAACATGAAGTCATTTTATGTTTTGGGAACCAAATCTGCAAACGAAGCGTTTGATCTTGCTTATAGTGATGTCAGGAAGGCATTTCTGTATTTTCTGAGGAATTATAATCATAATCGTCCAATCATAATCGCTTCCCACAGTCAGGGAAGCCTTCATGCTATAAGGTTGTTGCAGGAATTCTTCGACGGGAAGGCTTTGCAAAAACAATTAGTGTGTGCTTACGTCATAGGTTACCAGATTAAGAAGGATGCATTCAGGAAGCTTCCGTTAGGAGATCATGCCAATCAAACCCATTGTTTTGTTGGCTGGAGAAGTTATGGGAAAGGTGAGATTCCCAAAGGTGCTGCTGCCGAAAGAGGAAACTCAGTTTGCGTTAACCCTTTGACCTGGACTACTGACGAAGGTTATGCATCACCGGAATTACACAAGGGTATTATGAATGGGTTCAGAACGATAACTCCTCATACGGTAGGTGCTGAAATTGAACCGACAGCCAAAATTCTATGGGTCGATACCGAACTTTTACAGGATGAGAAAAAGGTGAAGATCAAAAACCTTCATATTTACGATTATAACCTTTTTTGGATGAATATCAGGGAAAACATAAAATTGAGAATCGACGCTTATTTTAATCCAAACAATAATTAAAAATTTATATTTACAAAACAATTTAAAATTAGGGCAATGAAAAAAGATTCAAAGAGAACACTAAAAAGTAAAGGCCTGCAATTTGCTTCAGGATTGAGTATCATTCTTTTGTTGATAATGTTGATGAACCAATCATCCGTTACAGCTGCAAATAAAGGCTCCAAAATTGCTGGGGTACAGGTAGGGACAATTACCTACAGTTATCGTAGTATGGCTGATCAGACACTTCCGGCTATTCTGGATTATGCGGTACAGTCAGGTCTTAGCTCAGTAGAATTGATGGGAGGGTGTGTTGAACAATTTGC
>CAINLJ010000043.1 GCA_903850335.1 uncultured Bacteroidia bacterium
GGCTTCCCTGATTTCATGCGACCTTTCTTCTGTAACATCATATTTCCACATTATTAGGATTGCTAATAAACCAGTAATAACAGGGATCACGATGTCGGCAATTCGCAGGTTGGTTATAGAACTTGCCGTTTGTACCGTTGCATTCTGGTCAAATCCCACCCAGTTTAAGACTGCACCACTTGTTAGCAAAGCAATGGCAGTACCCAGTTTCACCATCCACCAATAAACTGCACCAAAAGTACCCTCACGACGTGTGCCATTATTCAATTCATCCAGATCGCAAACATCGGCTGTCATTGACATCATTAATGTAAACAGACCACCGATCCCAAAGGAGAGAAATGGAATTGGTAAAAACATAAGGAACGGATTAGCTGGATTAAACCCCCACCATTTTAAGATATATCCCACCATTGAAATCAAGGTTGCCACAATAAAGGCATTTTTCTTGCCGATTTTTTGAGAAATAAAGGTAATTATGGGGATAACAAGTATGGCTGTCGCTACAGCACTAATAGTTCCAAACCATGCAGGCCACTGTCCTGCAGCGCCGGTATCACCTTTAAAGAGGTAAAAAATAATGATAAAGAATGCAAATTGAGCAATAGTCTGAAAACCGTTAAAAATTAAGAAGGTTGCGCCGCATAGTTTAAGAAAAGGTTTGCATGTGATCGTTTGCTTTATTGCTCCTATAAATTCTTTCGTGTTGGCTGCAATATCCTTCCATGCAAGTTTTGATTTATCCGTTGTATCAGGAAGGACCAATTCTTTACAAAAAATAGCAGGCATTATTCCAAGAACCATGCATAAACCACCTACCCATAAAGAAAGATTTCTTGCACCTTCAGGGGCTGTATGATAAAATCTTTGATCGTAAATGATTACCCAAAACCAGGGGGCAATCATCCAGGCTATTTGTCCCATCCATTGAGACACTGCCATAAGTCTTGTTCGTTCATGATAATCAGGACTCATTTCATAGCCCAGACCAATAAGAGGTGCTGCAAAGATTGTATATCCGACATAAAACAGGATCGATAAACTTAAAAAGTAGAAGAAGTTAAATATTTGGGAATTTTCAGGATACAATTGCCACATGACCATAAATGTCAACCCGGCAATTATGCTGCCAATTAAAATATATGGTTTTCTTCTGCCCCAGCGTGAACGGGTATTGTCGGAGATATATCCCATCACCGGATCGATGATTGCATCCAGAAGACGAGGAAGTGCTGCCAGCAAGCCGGCAAGCAATGGGTTCATCTTCAATGCTAAAACAAGAATAATCATAAATACTCCCAAAGCAGCAGGAAAGAGCTGGTTGGCAAGGTGTCCTGAACCAAAAGCAATTTTTTGTCCAAAAGGGACAACATCCTCCGGAGCTGTTTTAAAATGAGCCATTTGTTTAGTTATTAATTATTTAAGAAAGTTTGTTAATTTAATCTTCACCACCATAACCAATAAGATGTTTGCCTTGATTACAATTGTATTCATGCATTACTTTTTTGGGTTTCCTTTCATTTGAATATAAACCCCGGTTTTTTTCAGCGCCCATGCTATTGTTTGGATCTCCTTTCCAGGCTTCATCAAAGGCTTCAAAGAAAAAAGTCGTAATGTTCATTTTTACAGACCATAAATTGAATTTTCCGTGTATTAATCAGGTATTGATACAGGCAGCTTAATTAAATTGCTGAAAGAGACTTCCAGTTTCATACAGTCTCCTGTACGCTTGAATATTTGGTTACTTAATTCGTTGTTGATTGTATGACCTGAAATCATAATCTGTTTACCATCATTGAATGTGACAACTATATTATCCTCATCCGATGATGAATAAATTACCGGAATCTGACAAAATGTAAAGCCAAACTGACCTTCATGGAGAACTATTTGTTGGTTTTTACCATTCAGGTCAAAGAAATCCAGGAAACTTTCCTGTTTTAATAACTCATTGGAATTGAATAATGAAGTTTCGAACACGATTTCTCCATTATGGACATGAATTCCGATTTCATGCAATCGGGTAATAAAGTCCTCCTTTACCTGTCCGGTCATGCCCGGTTGTTGCGCCCCTGCATGTGCTGGTGTGTGCGAGTAAGGATCTATCGGAAACGCCCCATAAAGTTCAGGAGATTTATAGAGTCCGATTCCCGCTTTAATTTCGTTAATATGATCTTTTAGCCTGACGGTTGTCAAAGGGTCGGCACCTTCATCAACTCCCCTGAAAAAAATCTCCTGGGCAGCAACTAAAAGTTTGGAAACCATATGCCAGTAAATACTTCCTAATCCTTCGTAGCCGTAGAACGCTCCGGAGCGCCC
>CAINLJ010000044.1 GCA_903850335.1 uncultured Bacteroidia bacterium
CCAATAACATTAAGACCCATGTGCTGATATGAATCCAGAACATCCTGAAATTCATTTTTACGCAATAATCCGTTATCAACAAAAATACAGGTAAGGTTTTTCCCGATTGCCCTGTTGAGTAAAACACCTGCTACACTCGAATCAACCCCGCCGGAAAGCCCAAGAACTACCTTGTCGTTCCCGATTTTATCGCGTAATTGAATAATTGTTGTTTCTATAAACGAGTCAGGAGTCCAGTCCTGTTTGCATCCGCAAATACTTACAAGGAAATTCTCAAGGATTTTGGTTCCTTCGGTGGTATGGTATACTTCAGGATGAAACTGAATGGCATAAGTGTCTTCACCGGCAATTTTAAAGGCTGCATTTTCAACATCCTGTGTTGATGCTATGATATGATAATCTTCAGGAAGTTTAATTATTGTGTCCCCATGAGACATCCAGACCTGTGAATTTGCACTTATTCCCTCAAGCAGGATGCTCTCTTTATTGACAACATTTAAGTTTGCACGTCCATATTCACGTGAATTTGAGGCAGCTACCTCGCCCCCAAAGAAATGAGCCAGATATTGGGCACCGTAGCAGACACCGAGTAATGGATATTTTCCCTTTATTCCGGATAAGTCGATTCTTGGACCCTTTTCATCTCTTACCGAATAAGGGCTGCCCGAAAGGATTACCCCTTTAACTGTTGAATCAATAGTTGGATAGTGATTATAGGGGTGAATTTCGCAATAAACATTCAATTCACGAACTCTTCTTCCTATTAACTGGGTATATTGAGATCCAAAATCAAGAATAATTATTTTTTCCTGCATGAGCATAATTTTTAACTTCGGTATTTTCGCACAAAGATAGGGATTATTGACTAAGGCAAAAATAGAGAGTTAATGATAAGATTTTTTTAATTAGTTTTATATCCTACTTATTCTCAGGGATAGTTAATTAACCAAATTATATACCAATGATGGAAAACAAAGCAGAATTTAGCCGGCGTCAATTTCTATCTGCTACTGCCTTAGGTGCACTGGGTACAATCGGAACAGTGGGATTGCTTGAATCGTGCACCGGATCAAACAAAAAACTAAAGTTACCTGAGTTACTTAATGAGGCCCCGGATGGTAAAATATTAAAAGCCGGACTAATTGGTTGTGGTGGTCGTGGTACAGGAGCTGCAATCAACTTTCTTGATGCAGGACCTAATCTTCAGATTGTTGCCCTGGGAGATCTGTTTAAAGACAAGTTGGATGCTTGCAGGGCTACATTGAAGAGTAAAAAAAATGTTGAAATTGAAGATAACAAATGCTTTACAGGCTTCGACAATTACCAAAAAGTTATCGATTCAGGTGTTGATGTAGTTTTGCTTTGCACACCACCTCATTTCAGACCGGCACACGTCGAAGCAGCTGTAAATGCAGGAAAGCATATATTCATGGAAAAACCGGTTGCAGTCGATCCTGTAGGAGCAAGGGCAGTATTGATTGCCTCCAAAAAAGCGGAACAGATGGGCCTGAGTGTCGTTAGCGGTACAATTCGGAGAGTCCAAAAAGATTATATGGAGACCTGGCGAAGGGTAGCTAATGGTGAAATTGGCGAAATAGTAAGCGCTCATATCACACGGAACGGAGGTTCTCTCTGGGCAAAAAGAAGATTGCCAGAATGGTCCGACATGGAATACATGATCCGTAACTGGGTGAATTTCTGCTGGCTTTCAGGCGATCATATTGTAGAGCAGTTTATCCATGAGGTTGACGTGATGAATTGGTTCGTCGGTAAAATTCCGGTCAAGGCAATGGGTTGGGGAGGCAGACAACGACGGGTAACTGGCGATCAGTATGATTTTTTCAGTGTTGAATATTTATACGATAATGGGATGCAAACGCATTGTGCCGCCCGGCAGGTTAGCGGATGCAGTAACCTGAAGCGGGAAATTATTACCGGCACAAAAGGCTATGCAGATTGCAGCGGAACTCTTTTTGACCTCAATGGAAAGCAGATTTGGCAATATCCCTATCCTAAAGAGGGTGATACCGATCTTACGTGGAAAGTCAAAGATCCTTATGTACAGGAACATATAAACCTTGTAACGGCAATAAGGTCCGGAAAACCTGTAAACGATGCTGAGGCTCAGGTTAATTCTACCTTAATAACCATCATGGGACGTATCTCGGCATATACCGGAAAAGATGTGACCTGGGAGGAGATGCTGAATTCAAATCTTTCTCTGGGTCCGAAGAACTATGCTATGGGCTCTGTACCAAATATTCCTGAGATAGTGCCGGTGATTGGCACTGAAGCCAGGTTAATCTGACATACCTATTATATTTTAACAAAATGCTAATTCAAAATAATATGAATAGAAGAGAATTTACTAAAAATACGGTGATGACTGCGGCATTTCTATCTAGTGGTCTCATATCCGGATTATCAGATTTGGCGGCATCAGAAAAGCGTACACTAAAAAAAGGGATCATGTGGGATTGTATCGGCTATGGGAAAACTATTGC
Organism: uncultured Bacteroidia bacterium; assembly: GCA_903850335.1. Classification (GTDB taxonomy): domain Bacteria; phylum Bacteroidota; class Bacteroidia; order Bacteroidales; family Prolixibacteraceae; genus JAAFHB01. Next base: position 2,505 of record CAINLJ010000044.1, read on the forward strand.
CGATAAGTTTGAGGCAGCCAAAAGTGCCGGTTTCGATGGTGTTGAGGTTATGAGTCATTTCGACAGGAATGAGGTGTTGAAGGCCCGCGATAAAACCGGTCTTTTAGTTCCGAGTGTTTGTAGTGCAAAACACTGGAAACTCCTTTTGTCTGACCCTGATCCAAAAGTACGTGAGGCGGGTGTTGAGGCTTTAAAGGTAAGTCTCGAAGATGCCAAAACTTATGGGGGTGACACTGTCCTCCTGGTTCCTGGAAGGGTTAGCGAATCTGTAAGCTACGATGATTGCTGGAAAAGATCTGTCGAAGAGATAAAAAAGGTGGTACCACTGGCCGAAAAGTTTAACGTAAAAATTGCCATCGAGAATGTCTGGAACAATTTTTTACTAAGCCCCCTCGAAATGGCACAATATGTCGATCAGTTTCAAAGCAAAATGGTGGGTTCGTATTTTGACTGTGGAAATATTGTCAATTCAGGATGGCCTGAACAATGGATTAAGATTCTGGGCCACAGGATCGCCAAGGTTCACATTAAAGAGTTCAGCCGCAAGCTAGCTGAAAAACAAGGAAAGGGTGCTGGATTTGGAGTAAAACTTTTGGATGGTGATGTCAACTGGCCTGCTGTTATGAAGGCTTTCGATGAAGTCGGTTACAATGGCTGGACTACAGTTGAAATGTCAGGAGGTGATTCACCTGAAGGGCTTAAAGACCTTTGCGACAGACTTGCAAAGATCCATGCAGCCTGAACTTGAAACCATAAATTCCCAGTTTCGGAATATCCTTTCATTGGCCTTAGTGAGGAATATTTCGAGGCTGTAGCAAAGGGGAAAAATTTAAACGCAGAGGTCGCAGAGTGAAAACGCGAAGTATCGCAAAGCATTGTATATATATCTGTTAACGCTGCGCAATATTACGTTTTAATTATTTCATTGTGGGGTATAAGACTTTTGATGAAGGCTCCATCCATTGACTTGAAAAGTCTCTATTTTCATAACCTTAGTTCGCTGACCTAAGGTTATGAAAATAGAGAGATCACATCATTGTAAGATATATAATATCAACAACTTACAATTTGTAATCAATGAGATACCCGGAACCTTCGAACTCTGATGAGGTCTTTCAAATCGCATCTTAATTAAAGCTTCCTGATCCAGATATTCCGGTAGCTTACAGGGTTTCCATGATCCTGTAGTACAAGTGAACCTGGTCCGTGCATCTTGTATTTTGGTATTCCAATATATTCAGTTGGACCTGACAGAGACACGTTATTCTGCACAAGTACTCCGTTTTGGAGGACTGTTGCCCGGGCTGGAGTGAAGACGGTGCTGTCAGCTTTAAATCTTGGAGCAGTAAATATAACGTCATAGGTTTGCCATTCTCCTGGCTTCTTGCAAACATTTACAAGCGGGGCATGCTGTTTGTAGAAAGATCCAGCCTGGCCATTACGGTATGTCCGGTTATTATAATTATCAAGCACCTGAAGTTCATAACGTTCCTGCATAAATATGCCGGAATTCCCACGACCCTGACTCTTGCTTTCCGGATCGACTATAGCCGGAGTCCGCCATTCGATGTGTAATTGAAAATCTTCAAAACTAGATTTTGTATTTATTGTTCCGGTACCTCTAACTACTGTAACACAATTATCGGCAACTTCCCAGCCAGGTGCTTCCCCCTTACTGTTTGTCCAGTTTTTAAGTAATGATTCTGATGAGCCATCAAAAAGTACGATCGCATCTGAAGGCGCATTCAGATTATTGTCAGCCGGGGTGATAACAGTAACTTCCGGATCCCAGAATTCAGTCATCTCGGGTTTCATTTTAGCATTTTCAGGATTCTGGTTTTGTGCGAAAGCTGCTACAGCTCCCATAAGAAATACAGATAATAGAATTTTTTTCATTTCGTTTTGACTTTTTAAACTATTTAATTGCAACTTTTTAAATTTTAATGTGGCACTTTTAAGTACCGATGTAAAATTATTTTTATAACCCAAGATCAGTCATAACCTGATCAATTTTAAGGTTTGTTTTTGCTTCGACTGAATCATAATCAGAAGGAGAAGAAAGCGTGTCTTTTACTTCAATATAGAATTTTATCTTTGGTTCTGTTCCTGAAGGACGAACAGAGACCTTAGATCCGTCTTCTGTGAAGAACTGAAGCACATTTGCCGTAATTTTTTGATTAATTGGCACTTTATTGCCGGTCAGCAAATGCTTTTCCTCAAGAGTCTCATAATCTTTCACAACCGAAAGAGCTGAGCCTGCAAGTTGTTTCGGCGGATTATTTCTGAAATTAATCATCATCTCTTCAATTTCCTCAGCACCGCTTTTCCCGGTTCGGACGACATATTTCATTTTCTCTTTTGAGTAGCCATAAGTAAGATAAATATCCTGTAACATCTCGAACAGCGATCGCCCGTTGTCTTTAGCCCAGGCTGCAATCTCAGCCATCAAAGCACAGGAAGTAACAGCATCCTTATCTCGCACAAAATCAAGAGGCATAAACCCGAAACTCTCTTCGCCACCACCAATGTAGTTTTTCTTCCCTTCATTCTCGCGGATTACCTCTGCAATGTATTTAAACCCGGTGTAGACATCGAAATACTGGACATTATTCCTTTTTGCGATATCAACTACTAATTCACTTGTAACTATAGTCTTAACTACATATTCATTTCCTTTCAATAGTCCAAGCTCCTTGCGTTTTGTAATTATATAATATAAGAATATCAGAACTGTCTGGTTTCCATTTACAAGGATGAATTCACCTTTGTCATTTTTTATTGCAATACCCAGACGGTCCGCATCAGGATCAGAAGCCATTACAAGGTCGGCATTTGTTTCAACGGCTTTTGCAATGGCCAGTTTCATTGCCGCTGGTTCTTCCGGGTTTGGAGAGATTACTGTTGGAAAATCTCCGCTAACAAGATCTTGCTCAGGAACATGAATAACGTTATTGAACCCCATTTTTTCGAGGGCCATTGGAATTAACTTAACTCCGGTACCATGAATTGGGGTATAAACTATCTTAAGGTCATTTTGACGTTTAATAATTTCAGGCGAAAGTGATACAGAAACGACCTTTTCCAGAAACTTCTGGTCCATTTCAGCACCTAGCAAAGAAATGTTTTCCTTAGGTCCGTTAAACTTGATATCTTCAACCTTAACTTTCAATACCTCACTGATAATATTCACATCGTGTGGTTCCACAATTTGCGACCCGTCATCCCAATATGCTTTGTAGCCATTATATTCTTTTGGATTATGGGATGCCGTGAGAATTATCCCGCTTTGCAAACCAAGTTCCCGAATCGCGAATGATATTTCGGGTGTTGGGCGTAAATCTTCGAATAGGTAAACCTTAATGCCGTTAGCCGAAAAAATTCCGGCAGCCGTTTCAGCAAAAAGACGGCTGTTGTTTCTGCAGTCATGTCCGATTGCAACTCCGATTTGTTCAGAACCGGCAAAGGCAATTTTCAGATAGTTGCTTAATCCTTGCGTTGCAGCTCCTACTGTATAAATATTCATTCGGTTTGAACCGACCCCCATTATTCCTCTCAATCCTCCGGTTCCAAATTCAAGATCTTTATAAAACGCATCAATTAATGCAGTATTATCAGGGTTGTTAATAAGCCGGCTTACTTCTTCCCTGGTTTGGCTGTCGTAATGCCCGGTTAACCATTCATTGGCTTTAATTAGAATTGATTCAGGAGTCTCGGATGCTTTCATAATCAGATAAAATTATAGTGTTTTCGATGAAATGATGGTGTTTAAAAATTAACCAAATATAAACCCGATTTTTGATTTAATAAAATTTGAATATACTGCAAATTAACTGTAAAAAAACAAATAATCATTTGATATTTAAGGGAAAAACCTTACTTTTGCACCACAATTTAAAATAATGTCTAATTTATTAATTTTAAGATCAATTTGAATGAGTGAAATTAACGAAAGTCCTGAAATTAACGAGGAAGCAGAGTTAGCTGCTGCTCCTGTTGAAACAGCAGCTGAAAATGTTGCTGCCCCTGTTGAAGAAACAGTGGAGATTGCTGCAGAAGTTATTGCAGCGCCTGTTGAAGCGGTTGCAGAAATAGCTGCGGAACCTGTTATCGAAGAAATTGCAATTGAAATTCCTATTGTTCCTGTAACAAGGGTACTTAAGGAGACCTCAGCCAAGGCTGATGAAGATTTTGACTGGGATGCTTTTGAAGGCACCAAGTCGGCCAACAGTAGTGCCACCAAAAAAGAGATGACCGACATGTATGACAATACCCTTTCTATCCTTCAGGAGAAAGAGGTTGTTGATGGCCGCGTAATCTCGATGAACAAACGCGAAGTCGTTGTTGACATCGGTTATAAATCCGACGGTATCGTTTCTGTAAATGAATTCCGTTATAATCCGGCCCTCAAAATTGGAGATCAGGTAGAGGTTTATGTCGAAACTCTTGAAGACAAAAAAGGTCAGTTGACCCTTTCGCACAAAAAAGCCCGTGCCATGCGGAGCTGGGATCGTGTTAATGCCGCCCTCGAAAATGACGAAATCATTACCGGATTTATTAAATGCCGCACCAAAGGTGGTATGATCGTTGACGTATTCGGAATTGAAGCCTTCTTACCAGGATCACAGATTGATGTTAAACCTATCCGTGATTATGACATCTATGTGAACAAAACGATGGAATTCAAAGTGGTTAAGATCAATCATGAATTCCGGAATGTTGTTGTTTCTCATAAGGCTCTTATCGAAGCTGAACTTGAACAGCAGAAGAAGGACATTATCTCAAAACTTGAAAAAGGACAGGTTCTGGAAGGAACTGTTAAGAATATTACCTCTTACGGGGTGTTTATTGACCTTGGCGGTGTTGATGGATTAATCCATATCACTGACTTAAGCTGGGGTCGCGTAGCTCATCCAAACGAGATAGTACAGCTTGATCAGAAGATCAATGTTGTAATTCTTGATTTTGATGACGACAAAAAACGTATTGCACTTGGTCTGAAACAATTATCATCACATCCTTGGGATAACCTGAGTGCAGAACTAAAAGTTGGTGATGTTGTGAAAGGTAAGGTAGTCGTTATGGCTGATTACGGCGCATTTATCGAAATTGCCGCTGGTGTTGAAGGTTTGATCCACGTTTCTGAAATGAGTTGGTCACAACATCTTCGTTCTGCCCAGGATTTCCTAAAAGTTGGTGACGAGGTAGAGGCTACAATTCTTACCCTTGACAGGGACGAACGTAAGATGTCTCTTGGTATCAAGCAGATGAAAAATGACCCATGGGATAAGATTGAAGCTAAATATGCAATTGGCTCCAACCACGTGGCACGCGTTCGTAACTTTACTAATTTTGGAGTATTCGTTGAAATAGAGGAGGGAGTTGATGGTTTGATTCATATCAGTGATTTAAGCTGGACGAAAAAGATTAAACATCCTTCTGAATTTACTTCTATTGGTGCCGAGGTAGATGTACAGGTCCTGGATATCGACAAGGAAAATCGTCGTTTAAGTCTTGGCCACAAGCAATTGGAAGAAAACCCATGGGATGTTTTCGAAACAATATTCACTGTTGATTCGGTACATGAAGGTACAGTTATTGACCTCTTCGACAAAGGGGCTGTAATCTCACTTCCTTATGGTGTTGAAGGCTTTGCTACTCCAAGACACCTTGTAAAAGAAGATGGTTCAAATGTAAAGATGGATGAGAAACTTGATTTCAAGGTTATTGAATTCTCTAAATCAGCTAAAAGAATCATCCTTTCACATTCAAGAGTTTACGAAGATTCCAAGAAATCTGAAGAGACAGCCAAGAAAAAAACAACTGCCAAACAGGCAACCAAGAGTGTTAAGCCGGTTAAAGATACCTCGGAAAAAACAACTCTCGGTGATATCAGTGAGTTAGCTGCCTTGAGAACTCAGATGGAAGAGAATGAGAAAAATGATAATTAATCAATTTTTGATCAGATAAGGGTTATATCTTTTTAATGGTGAATTTTACAATTCGAAATGAGTCCGGCTATTCCTGTCTAAAGGTTTTAAGAAACCGCTTTGATACTCTTATTTCTCCGGAAATAAAAGCCCAGTTGGTTTTACTCTCGAATGGAGGAGCCCGGAATATTATAATGGATCTCGAGGATTGTGAATATTGCGACTCATCAGGATTGGGAGCCATACTAGTCGGAAACAGACTCTGTGAAGGGACTGAAGGGACTTTTATCTTGTGCAATCTCTCCGTAGGTGTTGAAAAGATCATTAAGTTGGCTATGTTAGACACTATTCTTTTAATTACCTCCGGGTTTAAGGAGGCTGAAGAGTTGCTGATCAAAAAGACAGAACTTTAATAAAGAAAACCGGCTTAAACGCCGGTTTTTTTTTTGCATAATTTCCACTTTTCTTGTAGGTTTGATAAAACTTTGATTATGACACCATTCACGGTGACTATATTAGGGAGCAGTTCCGCTTTACCCACTTTAACAAGATTTCCCACATCACAGGTTGTTAGTCTGAATGATAAATTGTATCTTATTGATTGTGGAGAAGGTACACAGATTCAAATGCGAAAGTTTGGCTTGAAAATGGGTAAAATCAACCACATTTTTATCTCACATCTTCATGGTGATCATATTTTCGGACTGCCCGGGCTTATTTCCACAATGGCACTAGGAGGGAAAAAAGGTGAGCTTCATATCTACGCCCATTCAGATTTGAAAATTATGATGGATCCGCTTTTGATTTTCATGAAGGATATGAATGATTTTAAAGTTGTGTATCATCCATTAAATTTTCGCCGCAGATCTCTTGTATTCGAAGATTCAAGACTAACCGTTGAGTCTTTCCCTCTTAAACACCGTATTTCATGTTGCGGCTTTTTATTTAAGGAAAAACAGCAGGAATTGCATCTTCGCGGTGACCTTATTAACTATTTGAATATTTCGATAAAAGACAGAGTAATTCTGAAGAGTGGTGCAGACTACATAAAGGCCGATGGAACTGTAATTCCCAACACTGATCTCACAATTCCACCGGACAGGATGCGTTCTTATGCTTTTTGCACCGATACATTACCCAGAAAACAAATAATTCCGGTGATTCAGAATGTTGACCTATTATATCATGAAGCGACTTTTTGCAATGACTTGAAAGACCTGGCCTTGAAAACCTATCATTCAACGGCACTCCAGGCCGCAGAGATAGCATTTAAGTCGGGTGTGAAGAAACTAATCATTGGCCATTTTTCAAGCAGGTATAAATATGAAAAACCGTTAGTCGATGAAGCCAGAACAGTCTTTCCAAATACTTTTGCGGCTAATGAGGGTGAGGTATTTGTGATATGAATCTTTCGTTCAGATCTCGTCATCAAAAAACTCCTTGTTGAAGTTTACAAGATATAACTTTTCAGTTGGCCGGGTGAACGCAGTATAGGCCCATCTGAGGTACTCACGGTCAATCATTTCTGCAGTAAGATACCCATGATCCAGGAAAACGGCTTTCCATTGCCCCCCCTGAGATTTATGGCAGGTTAAAGCATATGAAAATTTCACCTGTAAGGCATTAAAATATTCATTCTCCCTTATTTTCTCCCACAACGTACGCTTGTTCCTAATCTCAGGATAATCCTCGGAGATAGCTTCAAATAACCTCTTTAAATCGTCCTGGGAGAGTGATGGAGTTTCTATTGTTAACGTATCAAGAATTATTTTGCAATCTATTTCAACATCCTTGAAATCAATAAACCTAAGAATAACATTTACAAAATGAAAACCATACTTTTCCTCATACTTTCTAATCTTAATTACTTCAGCAATATCGCCATTTGCAATAAACCCAAGCTCTTCAGACAGCTTTGCCCAGTGATAATTATTCTTAACAATCATCACGAGATCGCCAGTTGATATTTGCTCCTCCCGGTATAGCACCGATCTGCGTATTCCTTCATTAAACTTATTTGCCCGTTTATTCGACCGGGTGACAACTATTGTATCATCTACACCATATTTATGATAACAACCCGAAATCTCTTCGATCAAATCGGCACCACCTATTCTCTTAATATCGTTGAATCCCAATGTGTTGATTTTCCAGTAACCTTCATATTCCTCATTCGTGAGTAGATTTCTTATCAATGTGGCATTATCAAGAATCCCTGATTTGATGGCTTGTCTGACAACTATCGTAAGTTCGCATTTTATGATCCCGAGATTAAAATAGCCCAGTTCCTCCTCGTCCAGAGCAGGACTGACGCTAAAACCTACCGGAGGCAGCTGGGCAGTATCACCCGAAAGAATCAACCTGCAATTCTCTCCCGACATAACATACTCTATCAGGTCGGATAACAGATAGCCTGATCCGAAAATATTGTTTTCCTGCGGATGATTTGAAATCATCGAAGCTTCATCAATTATAAATATTGTATCCCGATGCAGATTTCTGTCCAGTGCAAATTTCCCTGTACCATTACCTCCGGATTGCTGCCTGTAAATCTTTTTATGAATTGTTGTTGCTTGTTTGCCTGAATATTTTGAAAGCACTTTAGAGGCCCTTCCGGTTGGTGCAAGCAGGACTGCCTTCATCTTCATCTGGTCGAGAACCCTGACTAACGCACTTAATACGGTTGTTTTACCGGTTCCTGCATAACCCTTCAGTAAAAAAACGATATTCGGATGTTCATTGGTGATAAATTCAGCAACTTTATCAGCCATCTCTGTCTGACAGTCTGTTGGCTCAAATTTTATCTCTTCTATAATTTGACTTGAAATGTATCGTCTTAACATTATTGCTGTTTTCACCTGATTCTTTAGCAAAGGTTTATCATTTTTTTTAAATTTGCAGCTATACGAACAAAATCATTAAAAATTAAAATGCGTGATATCTGTTTTATAGACAAAACTTTCGATAACACACAAACATTAACCTATCATTTGTCCATTCTGATCAGCCTTGATGGATTGTATTTTTCGGTTCTGGATATACCTAAGGGAAAATATATGATTTTAAACGGTCATCATTTTTTCCTGAAAAGACCACGTCTGTTGCTTAAAAATGTACGTGAGGTTATTGAATTGGAGGAGGTCTTTTCTTATAATTATAAAAGTATCGAAATTCTTTATGCAACGAACAAATTTACCTTAGTTCCCCAGGTATTTTATACAAGAGGTTCACTGGATAAGTTTTTATGGTTTAACAACGATCAGGAACGAGGTTATAACGTGATTAAAAATCTTTTTCCTAAGGCCGGATGTCTTTGTATTTTTGATATTCCACAAAATTTGAGTGATTATCTGGCTGTTAAATTTCCCAGGAGTGTTATTCGGCATAGCCTTTTCCCTCTTGTTGAATTCGCTCTTAAGAAAAATCTGTCTTCGCTGCAAAGAACTCAGGTTCATTTGAATTTTTTCCGTGAGAGTTTTGAAATGGTTATCATTAATGGAGTTAAATTATATTGCGCTAATATCTTCAGGTACAAAAATGAGAAGGATATCCTCTACCATGTTCTTTTTTCATTCGATCAGCTGAAACTTCCGGCTGATAGTACTGAATTGATTCTACACGGCCAGATTCCTCAGGTAGCCCCTGTCTATCATTTGTTTAAGAAATATGTGAAATTAACATCCTTCGCACGTCTGGATACTGCCTATCAATATAGCTATACTTTTAGTCAGCTGCCCGAACATTATTTTACATCACTTTTAAGTGTCTATAAATGCGAATAATCGGAGGCGACTTTAAGAGTCGTATTTTTACCCCGGGGAAAAATTTTAAAGCCAGGCCTACAACGGATTTTGCCCGTGAGAATCTATTTAATATCCTGATTAACCGCTATAATCTTGAGGACAAGAAGATTCTTGACCTCTTTAGCGGCACTGGAAGTATATCTTTTGAATTTGTATCAAGAGGTTGCCGTGATGTGACAAGTGTTGAGCTCGACAGGTTTCACCACCAGTTTATAAACTCAGTTATTGATAAGCTTGGCATTAAGGGTTCGTTAAAAGCCCTGAATACAGATGTCTTTAAATTCATTACCCGGTCTCCCGGACAATATGACCTGATCTTTGCTGATCCTCCTTATGAATTGAGCCGGATAGAAGATATCCCGGATTTGATTCTGAATAGTAAACTGCTTAATGAAAATGGATTGTTTATTCTTGAACATGGGAAATCCAATAATTTTTCGGCGCATCCAATGTTTCGTGAAATACGTATATATGGCAGTGTTCATTTCTCATTCTTTTCGGGGGATAAATAGACGTTAGTTTCTTAAATATTTGACTTATTGGAGCATATATATTCTTTTTCTCATTTTTAAATCTATTTGTTTTAGATACATTTGTAGTAATAAAAAATGGAGTATATTTGCAGCGCTCAAATAAAATCGGGCGATTGATTGGAAGTTCTTAGTTTATCGGGAAATAAAAACGGTTTGGTAGTTCAGCTGGTTAGAATACATGCCTGTCACGCATGGGGTCGCGGGTTCGAGTCCCGTCCAGACCGCTGTTTTTGTTTTGAATTTTGGTTTGGTAGTTCAGCTGGTTAGAATACATGCCTGTCACGCATGGGGTCGCGGGTTCGAGTCCCGTCCAGACCGCCAATATTCATTTTTTTAGTCATTTCTGGTTTGGTAGTTCAGCTGGTTAGAATACATGCCTGTCACGCATGGGGTCGCGGGTTCGAGTCCCGTCCAGACCGCAAAGCTTCGGAAAGATTCCGGAGCTTTTGTGTTTTAATGAGAAATACCTCATTTTATTTAATTAGTCGTAACGGATGAAAAATTTAGCTTTTAAACATTTTGTGACGCGAATATGAATTTTATTACCTTAGCGACGATAATTTTGAATTATGTTCGAGAATCTTAATCAACCCTATCCGTTTAATAATAATTTTAAACACAATGCTAAGACCATAGGCCTGGTCGGGATGGGATTTGTGTTGCTGGTTCTCTACTTTCAACCCTTTGGAATTAATTTTCTGAAGTCGGAGCATGATGGTTATTTTGTACTTGGCGCTGGTATCATGTGTGTTGCAAACCTCTTTGGAAACACACTTTTTTTACCTGGAATCATGCCCAAGGCATTTAATTCATCAAACTGGACAATACGTAAGGAGATGATATGGAATGTATGGCTTTTTAGTAACCTCTTCGTGATCCTTTCCTTAATGGCGTGGTTTGTTAATCATATAGAATTTACGGAACTTCCTGTCTTCCGTACCGGTGCCCTCGCTTTATTACCTCTCGTTCTCCTTAATCTGATTAATTATAACCACTCATTAAAAGACAAAATGGTGAGTGTTCTTGACAATAGCAGAAGACATTTTTTTGGTGAAGAAAAACCTGAAACCGTAAATAAGGCCGATTTGCAAATTCTTGCTGAAAATGGGAAAGATACCTTTTCCGCACTTATGGAAAACATCCTTGTTTTTCATTCGTCCGGCAATTATATAGAAATCTTTTTGCTTGAAAAAGATATTTGCAGGAAGAAATTATTCAGACAATCTTTCGCCTTTGTCGAACAATACATGAATGACAGACCCGGTTTTCTTAAATGCCACCGATGCTGGATCGTTAACCTGGCAAAAATCGAATCACTCACAGGAAATTCTAAAGGTTATTTCCTGGAAGTTGATAAACTTGGATTTTCAGTCCCCGTATCGCGTAATAATATCTCTGCTTTCCGTAAGATTATGGAAAGTAAAATGCGTTGAGCAATTCTTAATATCTGGATATTTTATTTTATAGCTTGCAATTCGTCCCTCGATTTCTTGCATTTCGTCCCATAACCCTGTATTTGTGCCCTTTTCCCGCATCATAAACCATATTTTTTAATCGAATACTTTTAGTGTGTAATATTGTGGTTTATTTTTTGAATAATTCAGGGAAGAAATTTCCCTTTGGATTGTAAATTTTAAATTCGGGTATAAAAAATGAAAAATCTAAACATTGGGGGCTTGAAAATTACCTTACCCATAATACAAGGTGGTATGGGCGTGGGAATATCGTTATCCGGGCTTGCCTCTGCTGTAGCCAATGAAGGTGGAGTCGGGGTTATTTCTCCAGCCGGTATTGGGTTTCTGTACAAGAAACATTCGGCTGATTACCTCGAAAACTGTATTTATGGTCTAACTGAGGAGATTCGAAAAACAAGAGCCAGAACAAATGGGGTAATCGGTGTAAATATTATGGTTGCCTTATCAAACTATGTTGATCTGGTAAAAACATCTATAAAAGAAGGAGTGGACATCATTTTTTCAGGAGCTGGTTTACCCCTTGACCTTCCGAAATATTTAAGCGAAGGTTCAAACACACGTCTTGTTCCAATTGTTTCATCAGCCCGGGGAGCCGCCCTGATTTGTAATAAATGGAAAGCTAACTATGATTATTTACCGGATGCAATTGTCGTTGAAGGACCAAAAGCTGGTGGTCACCTCGGATTTAAGGTTGAACAACTGGAAGATGAGGCCTTCGCACTCGAAAAACTAATTCCAGAAGTTATCGCAGTTGCCAACGAAATTGGGGAGAAGCATGGATGTCAAATACCGGTTATTGCAGCTGGTGGAATATATACTGGAGAGGACATAGATAAATTTCTTGAAATGGGCGCTGCAGGTGTTCAGATGGGCACCCGCTTTGTTACGACAGTGGAATGTGACGCTTCAGATAAGTTTAAACAGGCATATATACAGGCAGGTCAGAATGACGTACGAATAATAAAGAGCCCTGTAGGAATGCCAGGCAGAGCCATATCCAGCGAATTTCTTGATGAAGTTGAAGCAGGAACAAAGCAACCCAAGTATTGTCCTGTAAATTGTATCAAAACCTGCGACATAAGCACTGCACCCTATTGTATAATTGCCTCGCTCTCCGCTGCGCTGAAGGGGAATTTTAAACATGGCTATGCTTTTGCAGGCAGTAATGTTTGGAAAACAGATAAAATTATTACAGTTAAAGAACTATTCTCTTCTCTGTTGAAGGAGTTTCATGATTACAAAGGCAGTGTAAGTCTGGCGCTGGCCTGAAAAGTCGGATATTGCGAAGTAACAGAAAAGATGAACAAATTGAATTGTTCATCTTTTTTTTCATATTTTTGGCATTTAGTTCTAATCAAACATGAAATCTTAGCACCTTGAAAAAGAATATTCTTCTCGTGTTTATCTTGCTGGTATTAATCCAGTTTCCTGCATTTAATCAGGATGTTCAATCCCAGGCAATTAAATTTGGCAGAGTTTTGAATCTGATCGATAACTTCTATGTCGATACTACCAATATCGATAGACTTACGGAGCATGCAATTAGCGAGGTATTATCCTCTCTGGACCCTCATTCAGTTTATATCTCCAAAGATGAAGTAGCTGAGATGAACCAGCCTCTGGAAGGGAATTTTGAGGGAATTGGAATATCATTCAATATTTACCAGGATACGCTGATGGTCTTGACAACTATACCAGGTGGACCCTCCGAATTGGTTGGGCTCCGACCCAGTGACAGGATTGTTAAAGTTAACGAGAAGAGTATTGTAGGTATTGGACTCAAGAACCAGGACGTATTCAAATTACTACGTGGAGATAAAGGGACAAAGGTGAAACTTACTATTCTTCGGAAAGGAGAAAAAGCACCGCTCGAATTTCTGATTGTTCGGGACAAAATACCAATCTTTAGCCTTGATGCCTCTTTTCTTTTAAATAAGGAAACTGGCTATATCAAACTCAACAAATTTGCGGCAACAACGATCTCTGAGTTCAAGGAAGCGATGAAAACTCTTAGTGGAAAGACAAGATTAAAAAACCTTGTGCTGGACCTTCGCGGTAATGGTGGAGGATTCCTGGGTGCCGCTTGCGATCTTGCCAATCAGTTTTTTGAAGATAAAAAGTTGATTGTCTATACTGAAGGTACTCATAGCCCGCGCCGCGACTATTATTCCACCACCCGTGGAGATTTTATTCAGGGAAATCTTATAATTCTTATTGACGAAGGTTCTGCATCCGCCTCTGAGATTGTATCAGGAGCAATTCAGGATTGGGATCGTGGTGTACTTATTGGCCGACGCTCATTTGGCAAAGGCCTTGTTCAGCAACCTTTTCCGCTGAACGATGGTTCTATAATACGACTCACAACGGCTCACTACTATACTCCGTCCGGAAGAAATATCCAAAAACCATACAAGGATGATATAAAGAACTATAGAAATGAATATTTGAAAAGACTCGAAAAGGGAGAAATGTTTAATAAGGACAGTATCTCTTTGCCTGATTCTCTGATGACAAGAACTCTGGTTACCAAAAGAAAAGTCTATGCTGGCGGGGGTATTATGCCTGATATCTTTATACCAATGGATACATCCATGTATTACAGGTATTTTAATAACCTCATCCGAAAAAATGTTCTGTTTCCTTATGCTATAGGGTATATTGACAAAAACCGGGATAATCTAAAGGCTAAATATAAATCATTTGATGATTTTAAGGGCAATTTTAAGGTAACCGATGAGATGATGAATGATTTGATCAAAGCCGGCGAAAAGGAAAATATTAAGCGGGATGAGCAAAGCCTTAAAGTCTCCGGAGTTATTATTGCCCGGCAAATCAGGGCTATTCTTGCCCGGGAGATTTATGATACGGGTGGCTATTATCAGATTATGATCGAGGATGATAAAGAAGTTGAAAAAGCTCTTGAAATTCTTTCAGATCAGAACGGATTCAATAAATATCTTAATAAATAAGTACATAGATATTTTGATGTACAAACGGATGTTTCCTAGATTATGAATTCTGTTCTTGAATGGATTATCTCAAACAAGACTGAATTAGCTGGTACTATATTTGGATTAGTGTACGTTTGGTTATCCATACGTCAGAGCTTGTATACCTGGCCAGCAGGAATATTAACCTCTTTGTTTTATTGCACGGTATTTTTCTACGCAAAGTTTTATGCAGGCATGGGTCTTCAGGTTTATTATCTGATTATTAGTATGTATGGCTGGTGGAGCTGGGGTCATAGTGAGAATGCAGGATCAGAAAAGATTATCCTTAAAGTGAGCCTCACGAGGAATTTAGAGTGGATCAGATTGGGAGGTGTCAGTATTGCGTTAAATGTCATTATTTGGTTCTTACTTGATAAATATACAGATTCACCTGTTCCCTTTTGGGATTCCTTTACGACAACATGGAGTATAATCGCAACCTGGATGTTAGCCCGTAAAAAGTTGGAACATTGGTTAATCTGGATCTTTGTTGATCTGATTTCTGCAGCAGTGTATTTCTGCAGAGGCCTGTATCCAACTGTTATACTGTTTTTTGTCTACACAGCTATGGCTATTATTGGGTTTTTTGAATGGCAAAAAGAGATTGAAAAGATCAATGTTAATGAATAATCATATTCGTCGAATAGTAATTACTGGTCCTGAATCTACTGGTAAAACCGAACTTGCCAAAGGTCTTGCCAGCAAGTTTAACACTATTTGGGTTCCGGAATATGCCAGGGAGTATGTTGAAAAACTAAATCGACCCTATGTTTATGATGATGTGATCAGGATTGCCAAACATCAAATAAAAGAGGAAGAAATCTTTACAAGGAAGGTTCAGAAAGGGATATTATTTTTCGATACCTGGTTGATAATTACCAAAGTATGGCTTGATTTGGTGTTCAATAAATGTCCGGAATGGATAACAGAGCACATACGGTCATCTCACATTGACCTGTTTTTGGTCTGCAATACTGATTTGCAATGGGTGGCAGATTCAGTGAGAGAAAATGGAGGGGAGAAAAGAGAGATACTTCTTAAACAATACTGTGATGAGATAAATTCATTCGGATTTGATTATAAGCTTGTTGAAGGTTATGGTCCGAAAAGAATTGAAAGTGCACTCACTTCCTTATCAGAATCCGGATTGAACCTATAAACATCTTATATTGTTTATTTTATTGTTTTGAAATTGGAATAGACTAAATTTAGACAGAAATATTTTACCTCTTAAAATGAAAGATAAAGTAATTACAGATTCCGTTACCTGGACTTCTGATATAGTAAGATCGCTGGCAGATGCAAGTTCGTTTGAATTCCTTGTGCATAGGCATAGGGCAGGCGAAGCAATGCCATCGACAAAAAAATTAAGGACAATTGTTGAGAGGATTCGGCAGATTATTTTCCCGGGTTATTTCGGAGAGATAAATCTTAAATCGGATACCCTTTCTTTTTATATGGGGGTGCTCGTAGATGAGGTTTACGAAATGATGGCCGAACAAATTTTCTCCGGTTTGTGCTTTATATGTGGGGATGAAACTGACCGTGATCATTCAGGAAAAAGAGTAATGGCCGAAGAAATAGCATTTAAATTTGTAAACGGACTCTCTGAGCTTCGAAGAATTCTTATTACGGATGTTAACGCTGCCTATCTTGGTGACCCGGCTGCCAACAGCGTTGGAGAAGTAATTTTCTGTTATCCTGCTGTCAGGGCAATTTCAAGTTACCGGATTGCCCATAGCCTGTTTGTACTTGGAGTACCGTTAATCCCAAGGATTATCACTGAGATGGCCCATTCAGAAACAGGTATTGATATAAATCCCGAAGCCGTGATAGGTGAGTATTTTACAATTGATCATGGAACAGGGGTAGTAATTGGTTCTACAAGCATTATTGGTAATAACGTTAAGCTTTTTCAGGGGGTAACACTTGGTGCCAAGAGTTTTCCGCTCGATGAAAACGGAAATCCGGTCAAAGGCATTCCGAGACATCCGATTGTTGAGGATAATGTGATCATCTATTCGAATGCAACCATTCTGGGACGAATAATAATAGGACATGATTCTGTCATTGGCGGGAATATTTGGGTAACCAATGATCTTCCTCCGTATTCGAAGGTTGTTCAGACCAAGACCCGTAGCCTTGACTTTTTAAATGGAGGCGGTATATAACAGGTTATTTTTATTCACAGAATAGAACTACCTTTGCATCTGCATTTTAAACCTCTTCAAGAGGCTGAAGCGTGCAATGGTAACCTGCAAGGTGGCCTTTAAATTATTAAGTAATAGCGTTGTAAGTGAGTAAGTTTAAAATTGTTGCCAAAACATTTGCAGGACTGGAGAATGTTTTGGCTGACGAGATCAGGGCCTTGGGTGCTGAATCTATTTCCGTTGAAAGACGGGCAGTTACATTTATAGGAGATCAGGCACTTATGTACCGCGCCAATTACCTCCTGCGTACAGCCCTAAAAATCCTTCGGCCAATTGCTGAATTTGAGGTCGTTTCCCGCGAGGATCTTTATAATCACACAAAAAAGATACAGTGGAATAAATACCTGGCAATAGGAAAATCTTTTGCCGTTGATAGTACGGTCCAATCCGAAATGTTTTTAAATACAATGTACGCATCCCTGAAAGTGAAAGATGCGATTGTCGATCAGTTCCGTGAGTCAATGGGCAAAAGACCTTCAGTCAATCCTGAAAATCCCGATATTCGTATCAATGTATACCTCATGGGGAGTCATTGTATCCTGTCGCTCGACAGTTCAGGTGAATCGCTTCATAAACGTGGATACCGTGCAGGCCAGGGTGATGCACCTTTAAACGAGGTTCTGGCAGCGGGAATGATTCTATTAACAGGGTGGCACGGCGAGAAGGATTTTATCGATCCAATGTGCGGATCCGGAACCCTGCTGATCGAAGCAGCAATGATAGCCAAAGGAATACCACCCGGAATGTACCGTAAATCATTTGGTTTTGAACAATGGCCAGATTTTAATGAGACGTTGTTTGACGAGATTTGCAACGGGGATTATGAAAAGGAGATAAATTGTAAGATTTCAGGTTCCGATATTTCAATTAAAGATATTGCAATTGCACGTGCAAACATAAAAAGCGCAAGCCTTTCGAAGGTTATAGAACTTCATACAGAGGATTTTGCTAACCTGGTTCCCACCTCACCCAATGGGATAATTATTACAAACCCACCCTATGGCGAACGTATGAAACCGCAGTCAATCAGTGAGTTGTACGCTTTGATCGGGGATACTCTCAAGAAGAGGTTTGCAGGATTTAATGCCTGGGTTATTTCCAGCTCACTCGACGGTCTTAAAAGTATCGGATTGAAACCTTCCCGAAAAATTGATCTCTTTAACGGGGCCCTGGCTTGTAGCTACAGATGCTATGAATTATTTCAGGGTTCTCATAAGCAGGCTGTTATCATAAAGAAGCGATTATCTTAATCGAGGTTATATCGCTAAATTGTTACTGATAGGGTATCTCCTGAGGTTTTCCACCAAGAAAATCGTCAAATCTTGCTTTTGGTTGTCCGAATATATTGAAGATAAATGGAGAGCTGTTGTGCGGTGCTATTGGAAGCCAGCTTACCCTTATCTCCAGAACATTAAACACAAGGGACTCATTATGTATCCTGATTCCGGCACCAACTCCTGCAATAAACTGATCATTTAAGAGTTTTCCCATTTCATTTGACAGACATGCCGCATCGGCAAAAAAGTAATGTGCAAATCTGAATCCGTATTTCTCCCATCCCCAGAACCTGACAGTTTCAACATTTATCTTTAACCGGTTGGTTCCCGTTGTTTTCAGAGCAAAATAATCCCGGATTCCGAATTTCCTGTTCGCAACAAGATACTCTTCTTCAAAACGGTTTATGCCACTTAATAACTCCATATTTACAAAAAACCGGTAGGGGTGATGATTCAGGTAAACAAAGTTCGAGAAATAATTGCTGCTCAGTAATACGGAGCCTTGTTCAAGCCGTGAATTACTCAAATATCCCCCCATTCCTATTTGCCACTTAAAGTATGCTCCCCCTTTTAGGATGTTTGCCCGGGAATAATTGAAGTGGAAATAAGGCCTTATCCTGTTTGATAAAATATCCAGGCCACCGGCAACCTCGGCATAACGTCCAAAGGGTATATCTTCCGTAATCCCATAGCTGTAAACCTGATTGTTTTTGAAAAGGTCCCGTCTGCTGATTCCCACTGCTCCAAGCAAAAGATCATGATTACGAAAAACACTGTTTGAGAACCTGTTGTTTTGATTGTGAAAATAATTTTGATGGAAATACCTCCCGGCAATAATAATATTTCCTGCTAAAGGAAGGTTAGTCGCTACATTTTTTAAACGCTTACCATACCAGATATCCGAGTTAAAATAGGAAACCGCAGTATCTAACCTTGAATAAGAATAAGGAGTAAGGTAATTGTCAGTATAAATTCTGTCAAGAGAGATTCCACCAGCCCAGTCTACCTTTGAAGCAAGGAAACGCTTTTCAATAAAAGTATTCCATCCCCTTTTACGAAAGTCATTGACATAGCCGATACCTGCCCTTAGAAATTTCCTGTCAAAGTCACTAATCTGATACTTAAAACCTCCACCCCATTCTTCTTTTTCAGATGGATTATAGTTAGCCAATACCGAAAACTGATGACCAAGCCCAAACATGTTTTGGTTAGTAATTTCCCAATCTGTAGAAGTTGTACTAACATTGCCACTAACGCCATATTCAAATCGTTCCTTGATAATAATTGTAACATCAACAATGCACGGATCTTCTCTCGAATCGGACAGGGTTATTGCAACATCTTCAATATATGGAAGGTCCCGGATGATTTTTTCATTCTCAGCCATAAGTTGTGGATTTACCTGATCGCCCGGATTAAACAATAACTGCCCCATCAGTTTTTTTTCGGTAGTTTTGTTATGAAGACTATTTCCGGTTTTTTCAATCCATCCGGAAGCCTTTCTTAGAGTATCCTGCAAAGTTGGGCCAAAAACACCAAGTTGTAAAAAGCGGATTCTTCCTATTCTTCTTTCGGCAAATGAAGCAAAATATAGTGCACTATTAACTCCTATCTGATTCTTGTAGGGCTGATTATCCCTTACAATCAGTGAGAATAAATTTCTTGTCAGAAAATTATTCTCACCCTTGCTCTTAAGTGTTGTCAGTCCATTGATATTAATATCTCCAAGGTTTTTGTCACACGATTTACGGATTGAATCCCCGTTTTCAAGCGTTTTAGCCTTAATATACCGTGGTTTAATGACATCAAAATCCAGTGTGTTAACAGCAAGCAGACTATCTGTTAATTTCGGGTTTTTCGGAAGTACGGACGGTTTTTCTTCAGTTAAGGATGATGTGTAAACAATATTTTTTTCGTCTGTATTTAATGCAGATGCAACTTTACCTGTGGCCAATATCAGGACAATGGTAAATAAAACATATATGTATAAATTGAATATCAATCAGCAGCACAATGAATATTAGTAGAATACGATATTACTAATTTTCACTGGCAAAGTTATTATTTAATCGAAAAATTCAGAACTAATGTGCTAAATTGCCCGTTATATAGTATGATTAAAGATTTAAAACAGAGTGATTGAATTATGATACGACCAGAAGCCATTATTTTTGATATGGATGGGGTTTTAATTGATAGTGAACCAATCCATATTGAAATTGAAAGAAAGCTTTTTAATAAACTAGGTGTTGAAGTGTCAGCCGAAATACACAAAACATACCTTGGAACCGCCGGTGATTTTATGTATTCAGATCTTAAAAGGAGATTTGGACTAACTCAGTCACTGGAAGAATTGCTCGTGTTTGATGATTTATTCAGGTGCGAATATTTTAAATCACTTGATAATTTAAAACCCAATATTGGGGTCACAGAATTACTCGGGGAACTTCGGCAATCGGGCTTAAAACTGGCGGTGGCCACTTCATCCACTCCCGAATTAGCTGGAATAATCCTGAACCGTTGCAAAATACATTCTTATTTTGATGTGGTGGTTACCACAACTGAAGCCGGAAAAAGTAAGCCAGCACCAGATGTATACCTTTTGGCAGCAAACATGACAGGTGTGCCTCCTGATGAATGCGTGGTATTCGAGGATTCGCCTAATGGGCTGGCGGCAGGTAAAAGTGCCGGAATGTTCTGTATAGGTGTTATAACAGATAGTGTAAATATAACTGAACTTTCCTCTGCTGATTGCATAATAAAATCATTTGACAGGTTGACCTTACCTCAAATTGTTGAAATGGTTTCAGTTTTCAGTATTAAGAAGTAATAATTCATAAAAATAAAATGAATAAAATATTTTCCGGCGATGCTTTTGATGTGGTTCGCAATAAAAGCTTCAGCCTTTTTCTGAGTTACAGGTTCCTGATGACTGTGGCTTCCTTAATGCAATCAGTCATTGTTGGATGGCAGCTTTATAATATTACAAAAGATGTACTCTCTTTGGGAATGATTGGGTTAACGGAAGTTATTCCTCAAATTTGCATTGCACTCTTTGCCGGTCATTTTGTTGATATCTGGGACCGGAAGAAAATCATTTTTTATACAACTTTCCTCCTTCTGATCGGATCATTGATTCTGACAGTATATAGTCTGCCTGATTTTAATTTCCAGCAACTTTATGGGGTTGTCCCCATTTTTATAACCATTTTTATTACAGGTTTTGTCAGGGGCATTTTAATGCCAGCCCATACAGCACTTCTGGGACAGCTTGTTCCGCGTGAAAAACTAACTTCAGCTTCGACCTGGAGCAGCACCGTATGGCATATTGCTGCAGTTGCCGGGCCGGCAACAGGAGGATTAGTCTATGGATTCTTTGGCATTATTCCGGCATATTTTCTGGTTTTTAGCCTTTACCTCGTTTGTGGAGTACTACTGATTTTTATTAAGAGTCCAGGCAAGGTTGCTCTGGTACAGGGATCAGCAGAAGGGATCTTTGACAGGATCAAAGAGGGAATCTTATATGTATTTCAGCGACCCGTATTATTGAACGCATTTGCTTTGGATATGTTTGCTGTATTGTTTGGAGGTGCTGTTGCAATGCTTCCTGTCTTTGCCTCAGATATCCTAAAAGTAGGACCCGAAGGTCTTGGATTTCTAAGGGCATGCCCTGCGATAGGCGCAATCATCATGTCTGTCATCCTTACGTTTAATCCTCCACTCTCCCGTTCAGGATCACAAATGCTTTTCAGTGTTTTTGGCTTTGGCATTTGCATGATTGTCTTTGCCTTGTCAAAGAGTTTTATACTTTCATCATTTTGCCTTTTTTTGAGCGGGATGTTCGATAACGTCAGTGTTATTATTCGCGCGAGTATCCTTCAGCTATACACTTCTGATGAAATGAAAGGCAGAGTTGCTGCTGTAAACAGTATCTTCATCGGATCGTCCAATGAATTGGGAGCCTTCGAGTCAGGAGTTGCTGCACGACTTATGGGACTTATCCCATCTGTTATCTTTGGGGGTGCCATGACGCTTCTAATCGTCTCAGCAACTGCATGGAAGTCACCAACACTAAGAAAACTTGCACTCAAAGACCATTAAAATTTCACAAGCCGTCGGCCATGATAGTCCGTTGATGGAATTGCCTGTCGCACTTCATCAAAATTTTCCCAGGTTACTTTTCCTGCAACGATGATTTTTAGTTGATTATCTGCAATTTTAATCATCTCAAGTAGCATCTTTTGACCTTCCATCGCAGTTGGTTTGCCCCCTGAAGTAAGAATCCGGTTGACTCCAATAAACTTTAACTGACTGACAGCAAGCAAAAGATCATTAGAATCATCTATTGCCTTATGAAAGGTTACCTGCATAGGCCGTGCCAGCAGGACCAGCTTTTCGGTTCTTTCCGTATCTATTGTATTATCCCCGTTTAGCAACCCAAATACTACTCCAGGCGCTTTTAAACTCTTGCAAACTTCTATGTCGTGACACATTATTTCAAATTCATCATCACTATAACAGAAGTCCCCTCCCCGGGGACGGATCATAACAAATACAGGAACATCAAATTTTTCAAGCACCTGTTTGATTGTACCATAGGATGGTGTAGTCCCACCACACCCCAGGTGTTCACAAAGCTCAATACGTGATGCACCACCTGCAACAGCGGCAATAGTTTCCTGAAACGTTTCAACACAGACTTCCTTGACAGGGTTCATGAGATTTCTAATTTGATACAAAAATAAGAATAATTGGACTTCAGACGATTCTTCGTTTTGAGGAGTTATTGAAAACTACTCGCAGCAGGATTCTTTTTTTGTAACGAAAATTTGAATAGTTTTATCAGATAAAATTTCAAAAATGGAAAGAAGGAATTTTTTTACACTTATGGGAACTGGTACATTAACGGCTCTGGCAGTCGTTCCGTTGGTAACCAACGCACTGGAAGTCTCTTCAGAGCCAAAGCAAGAATCTGTATTGAAAGGAGAGAAGATTCAACATATGGTCATATTTAATTTGATACACGAAAAGAACTCTCAAAGTTTCTCGAAATTGATTTTAAGGCCTGTTAACTAAACTAAAATGGGGATCGAAATTGAACGTAAATTCTTGGTCATCAAAGATGATTGGAGAGCTTTGGGAACACCGGTTCGTTATGCTCAGGGTTATCTTGTGGCAGACGGTACCAGAACAGTCAGAGTGCGTATTGCAGGGAATGAGGGTTTCCTTACAATAAAGGGAGCTCAATCGGGAATAAGTCGTGCGGAATTTGAGTACACAATACCCGTTGAAGACGCCAATTCGATACTTCGTCTGTCCGCCTCATCCATTGTCGAAAAATTCAGAACCAAAATAAATTTTGAAGGAAATATATGGGAGGTTGATGAGTTTGAGGGAGAGAACAAGGGTTTGATATTGGCCGAAATTGAACTGAAGTCTGAAGCTGAATCTTTTACAATTCCTTCGTGGATTGGTGAAGAAGTGACATATGATCTGAGGTATTACAACTCAAGACTCTCGGTTCACCCCTTTCAGAACTGGTAGGCTTTCGTTGATTTCAGAGATTACATTAGTAAAATAAAGTCCTTATATTGCACCTTTGCGAAGGTATCAAACTGAGCCTTCTGCCAGTAAATTGTTTATAGCCAAAATTAATTGAATGATAAAAAAGATTAGTATACTTATATTAGTATTATATGTTCCATTCCTGGTTCATGCTCAAGGACATACTACAATTTCAGCTAATACTCCCAGGATAGTTGTTGGTATTGTAATCGAGGATTTTAATCCTGATTATATTGAAAGGTTCTGGGATAAATTTGGTGAGGGAGGATTTCAAAGGCTTTACAGGGCAGGATTTATTTGTGCTAATCACCATTATAACAACCTCATACAACGTGCTTCGGTTAATATGGCTACTCTTTCTACCGGTACGTCACCTTCGCATCACGGAATAATTAATGATTTCTGGATAAACAGGCTCAAAAAGAAGGAGGTAAAAGCGGTAAATGACGAATTTTATACTACTGTGGGATCCGATTCCAGGGAGGGTGAAAGGTCTGCAATGAATCTGATGACGTCTACACTTGGTGATCATTTAAAGCTTGTGACTAGAGGAAGATCCAAAGTGTTTAGTATTGCGATGAACGATATTCCGGCTGTTCTGGCGGCGGGTCATGCAGCAGATGGAGCTTACTGGCTCGATAATACCTCTGGAAAGATGATCTCAAGTTCCTATTATGTTGAGACTTTTCCACAATGGGCATTCGACTTTAATGCGAGTAAAATTGTTGACAAATCTATTTCAACAAATTGGACAACATTGAAGGAAAGCAGCGCCTACGGTGAAAGTATTTCTGATGACTATCCAAAGGAAGCGGGATACTTTGGAAAATACAGGTCTTTTCCTTATGACCTGAACAAACTCAAGAAGGAATCCGGAGGAAGCTACAAAATCCTTAAGACTACCCCTTTGGGGAATTCAATTGTTAAGGAATTTGCACTTCAAATGATACTAAAAGAGCAGCTTGGACATGATCTGATTCCAGATATGCTCACAGTTGTATTTTCTTCAATGGATTATGAAAGGTATTCTTTTGGTCCTTTCTCAGTCGAAATGGAGGATACTTATTTGCGTATGGATAAAGATATTGCAGAATTGCTCAAATATGTGGAAACAGGTTTTGGTACAGAAGACATTCTTGTTTATCTGACAGGATTGACGAGTATCTCATATCCTGCCGATTATCTAAAGGAAAAATATCACCTGACCGCTGGAATCTTCAATCCCGACAGTTCTATTGCTTTGCTAAAGTCGTACCTGAACATCAAATACGGAGAGGGTAACTGGATTGAACTTTTTACAAATCAGATGATCTACTTCGATCATGAATTGATAGAGAAGAAAAAGGTAAATATTCTGGAAATGCAGAATTCAGTTGCGATGTTTTTAAGTCAGTTTGAGGGTATTGCCTATGCTAAGGCCGCTCTGGAAATTGAAGCAAATAACTTTCCAGGTGGTGTCCTCGAACCTTTTCAGAATAATTTTCACATTAAAAGATCAGGTGATGTGCTGATTAAATATGAGGATGGATGGCAGCCGAAAGATAAATTCAATCCATTGGATTATACAGATAATAGTCAGGTTCCTCTCGTCTGGTATGGTGCCGGAATAAAAAAGGGGACTACAACAAGGTATACCGACGCCACCGATGTTGTTCCTACAATTGCTGCATTTCTAGGTATCGCTCCGCCTCCGGCAACGACAGGACAGGTGATAGAGGAGTTGATCAAACATTAATCGTTTCCAATGATATTGGTAAGGCGTAGCTATCGGCAGATACTTTTTAATTTTGAGTTTTAGAAAAGGTATTTTAGATTAAGAATCAAAAGGAGCATCACAATACAATAACTTTTGAGGATGAATACAGGGCAATTCATATAGAAAATAGTGTTGAGGTGGATGAACGAAATATTTTTTAGACTCCTGGTCAACTCCTACAGAGTTGACTTGAATTTGGTTGATTTCAGTTACTAAATTCTCATGTGAGATATGGCAACTTTGGTCTTCTTGCTATCAGTCCTAACTCTGTAAGAGTATTCCGTAAATAACCCCTGGTGCAAACCAGGGGAAAAGATGACAATGCAATCCCGGATACCCTGTCAGGGTAGCCCATTGAAAAGCAGTATAACCAATAATTACAGCCCGTTACCTGTTTTTTATAGTTATTCACCCAAACTATAATTTCGATTTGCCATAACCATTATAGGATACAATCTCCTCCATTGGTTTACGGATTTTTGTCCTGGTTTTTACTGCGGAATATCCTATTGTTATGATAAGTTGTACCCTTCTTGAGTCAGGCACTCTACATATTTTCCTGATTTTTCCCTCATCAAACCATCCAATCATGCAACTTCCCAATCCTTCGGCTGCAGCTGCCAGGCAGATATGTTGAGCAATAATTCCAATATCAATTAAGGGATAATGTTTCCTCTTAATCCAGCCACCAAAGCTTGAAGTAAAATTTGCTGGTTCCTCTACCAGAACAATATGAATGGGAGCCTGCCGGGTGAAATGATTCATACCTAAGATTTTCTCAGATGTAGCCTCTGCCACCTGATCCTTAAGTTCAGGATTATCTATAACAATGAGGTGCCACGGCTGGGCATTACATGCTGAAGGGGCCAAACGGGCACATTCTAAGATCCTGTCGAGTTTATCCTTTTCAACCTGCTTGTTTAGATAACCCCTGTCACTTTGGCGGATTAAGACTAATGACGTAAAATCCATAATATACTATTTTAAGGCATAGATATTAAACGAATGCTGGACTAAATATGTTCAATCCACCAGAGGTTCAACCCGCTGCAGGGGTTGATATTTTAGTTGCATCCTTGCCGCCGGTTCCGTTTCACTTCACCGGGGGTTATTCAGATTGAACTCTTTCAGAGTTCTTTAATACTGATCAAAATAAAACGGTTTTCTGACGTGGTATTGTAAATTTGGACATAAAAATTGAATAGCTTCAAGGTATGCGCCAAATCTTTGAACAATTGTTATTTAAAAAGCAAAGGCGGAACAACACTGCTCCGCCTTTGGCTCTTGTATTTATAATGTTAGTTCATCAAATCAAGTTTAACCATGTCCTGGATGTCAAGCATTCCAATTGGAAGACCCTTCTCTGTAACGATAATATTATCGACCTGATTAGCATTAAAAATATCAGCGGCTTTCTGTAATAAAGCATCTCCTTCGATTGAAAGTGGGTTTGCAGTCATACACTCGCCGACGATTGCTGTATTAATATGGTCGCCTATTTTCCGCAATTGCCTGCGCAGGTCTCCATCCGTAAAGATACCTGCGAGTTTCCCGTTTTTGTCCACAACAGAGACAGCACCCATGCCTGAATCAGTCATTTTCAGCAGGGCATCCGGCACCATACAATCAATATCCACGACGGGATTAGATTTCGAAATAACGCTCTTTACCTGAATCGTCATGAGCCGGGTATGTTGAAAAAACTGATCAGTACCTAATTTTGTAAGATGGTTATCCGCAAGTTTTTTCATGATGCTCCAGGGAAGAGTGATGTTATGAGCTCCCAGTGTCAACGCATCTTTCACATGTTCAGGATAACGAACCGATGAAAACATCACCTTACAATCGTAATTATATTCTTTAATTACACCAACAATTTGTTTAACAAGACTTAAGGCATCATGTCCCTGATCCTGCATCCTGCCAACCAATACACACACATAATTTGCTCCTGCAGTCAAGGCCATATAAGCTTGCTGGATATTATAAACAAGGTGCAAATTAATAAGAAACCCTTCTTCATGAAGTTTTTTACATGCTTTTACACCTTCGAAATTAACCGGAATCTTGAAAACTGTTTTTTTCTTGTCCAATCCGAGGTTTAACAAACGATGGGCTTCAGCTACAATCTCTTCAGAAGATTCACCAAGTGCCTCAATCATAAGTATGGGTACCATCTTTGATAATTTGATTATCGCCCCATCGATGTCCGTAATCCCATTTTTATGCATAAACGTTGGTGTAGTTGTTACACCGTCAATGATCCCAAGTTTAAGGGCTTCTTCAATTTCAGCAAGGTTAGCCGAGTCAAGAAAAAATTCCATACAATGATTATTTTTAATTTTTATATCTGTATTTTACTTCAATATTGTGAATTTCAATCAGTGGTTTGAGAAACTCAGTAACATCATCGATACACATCTGGCTGGCTGCATCACACAATGCATGAGTCGGATCAGGATGAACTTCAACGAATAGTCCGTCAATCCCGGCAGCTACTCCTGCTCTTGCCAAAGTTGGAATAAACTCCCTTGAACCTCCTTTAGGATCAGCGCTTGGAATTCCATATTTACGAATCGAATGGGTAACATCGAAAATTACCGGGTATCCCGTTGTCCTTAAATGGTAGAAGCTTCGGGGATCGACAATCAGATCATTATATCCGAAGGCATAACCACGCTCAGTCACAAGAATTTGATCATTACCGGCTTGTTCAACTTTTTTGACAGGCTTAATCATGTTCTCAGGGGACAGATACTGGGCATGTTTTAGATTGATAACCTTTCCTGTTTTGGCAGCTTCCATAACAAGGGTAGTCTGCATAACAAGATACGCCGGAATCTGAATAACATCAACGACAGATGCCGCAGCTGCAATCTGATCGGGATAGTGGATATCTGTCAGAATGGGAACCTTAAACTGATCCTTGATTTTCTGAAGCATTTCAAGACCCTTCTCCAATCCGGGCCCGGAATAAAAATCAGCTGAACTTCGATTATCTTTTTGGAATGAAGATTTAAAGATCAGTGGAAGATCAAGTTTTTCAGATAGACCAACAAGAAATTCTGCAGTGTCCATCATTGTCTTCTCATCCTCAATTACGCATGGCCCTGCGATCAGAAATAACTTGTCTGCACCGCATTGAACATTTCCTACATTGATTATTTTAGTCATTCTGATTAGTTTACATTTTCAGGAACAGCCCGCGAAGTTTATCCCGGGTGATTATCTTCTCCCAATCTGGTCCGCTCACGTGTGCCCACATAAATACAAGGGTAAGAGAGATATCAATCATCTTCTCGATTTCCTCAGGAGTACAATTTGCAGTTACGCCACGAGGAATATCAATATTATTTAATTGCATCATCTCCCTGAATTCTTTTACAGCCTCAGGATAGAATTCTTCGAGCTGATTGAATACTACGCAATTGCCTACACCATGGTGGATATTGGTGACAGTAGCCAGACCGTATGACATGGCATGACATGCACCCACTTCCGAATAAGTCAGTGAGAGCCCTCCAAGATAGGAAGCGACCATAAGTTTTTCCTCATTTTCAGGAGAACGGCTGTCGTTGCTCAAATAAATATCCCTGAAAATTCGCAGGGATTCTATTCCCAGCGAATCGCCCATGACGGTCCTCCTGTGACCATTGAGTGCTTCGATATTATGAATATAACAATCCATAGCCGTGTAAAACCGTTGTGGCTCAGGAACTGATGTTATCAATTCCGGATCGAGGACAAGCTGATCTGCGGCAGTAAAATTGCCTTTTATACCTAATTTTTTTACAGGTCCCGTAAGTACGGTAGTCATCGAAACTTCTGCTCCAGTACCCGAAATAGTTGGAATTACAGTACAATGAACGCCTTTATTTTTAATAAAATCCAGCCCCTGATATTGTACCGAAGAACCCTCGTTTGTAAACATAAGTCGTATTGCCTTGGCATAATCCATCACAGTACCACCTCCAATTCCGACAACTGACACCGGATTTCCTTTTCCAAGACTTTTTACTTCTGCAACCATTTCATCAACAGTCTTTGTCTTGGGTTCGTCGGTGACATCAATCATTTTGAGAATGTCCTGAGGTAGAAGGGGAATACGTTTAAGGAAATC
Organism: uncultured Bacteroidia bacterium; assembly: GCA_903850335.1. Taxonomy (GTDB): domain Bacteria; phylum Bacteroidota; class Bacteroidia; order Bacteroidales; family Prolixibacteraceae; genus JAAFHB01. The sequence goes on from CAINLJ010000044.1 coordinate 32,161, forward strand.
TTTTCCTTCAAAATACTCATCAACGAGGAAAAGAACAAACGAGTCCTTTTCTGTACGTAACTCTCCCAGGACATCACCTAGTTGGTCAAAACTGTTCCGACCATATAATATCCGACCGACTGGTTTTAAATTTCTGAACATACTCTTTTTATTTTAGTGCTTTTTTTATTGCTGTTCTCATTTTTGAGATCAGGATGTTTAGGTCTTCATCACTCCAGTTAACCATGATCTGTGTCATCATAAGACGCTGCATAATAGCATCAGATTGGGGAACTTCAAGATTTCTGTAGTCGGGCACATTATTAATCTTCATAACCGGGAGATTGAAGATTGATTTCATCTCTTTTAAATGGCCCCACTGCCTGTGATAATGGAAGTTGTTCCTGTACCAGTAGGAAGCGCTGAGTTCTTCTTTTTGAAATTCTTCAAACACCCTTATCGCTTTTTCAGAATCCGGAAGGAAGAAAGAGAGAAATGTAGCAGAATCTCCTGCTTGATCAGGAACATTTCTTAACCGGATCTCGGGGAACTCATTTAATACTTGTTTAAGAATATTTTGATGAGTCCTTTGTTTCTCTATCATATAAGGCAATTTGCGAAGTTGCGCCAACACAACTGCGGCACCGAGTTCAGAACCACGGAAATTATAACCTAATATGGGATGTTGTTCGGCTCCGCGTGCATTTCCCAAATGATCGTGACCATGATCGGAATATTTGTGTGCCCGGTCGTATAATTCGTCATCGTTTGTTGCAACGGCACCTCCCTCTCCGGCAGTAATAATTTTGTAATAGTCGAATGAGAAGGCTGACATTTTACCGAAATTGCCCAGCATCTTACCTTTATAACTTCCACCAAGCGCAGGTGCTGCATCCTCGATTAATATCAGGTTATGTTTCTCACATACTGCGAGTATTTCATCCATTCTGCCCATTGAGCCAAAGACCTGTATGATTAAGACCGCTTTAGTCCGGGGAGTAACAGCCTTCTCAATCCCTTCAGGACTCAAACATAATGTTTCGTCTATTTCTGCAAACACAGGAATTGCTCCAGCTAAAAGCACAGCCTCAATAGGAGCTATAAATGTGTATGGGGGAACAATTACTTCATCGCCATATCCAATTCCGCAGCAGGCAAGTGATAACGAATCTGCTGCTGTTCCGCTAGCACAGAAATGAGTGTGTTTTGCACCTAAATAAGTGCTGAATTCTTGCTCGAAAGTTTTTGCTTTCCAAACTCCATTTCGTTGTGAATCATGTCCATACCTAAATAAAACTCCAGTTTCGAGTACGTCCATAACCTCTTTGCGTTCTTCATTACCGAACAACTCAGTACCTGCCATATTTAATCAGTTAATCTATCTATTGTATTCTCTATTTCTTAAAAACTCGTAAAATTACATTTATTTTGAAAATAAAACCTGAAAAAAGGCATTATTAAACAGCTTTGATTTAAACGGTGAATGCTTCTTATTGTTTTGGAGTTACTAAATGGATATATTTTCATGATTTAAAAGAAAAAAATCACCATTCCTGTAACTGCAAGAAATGCACCTGCAACCTCTTTCCAGTTTAGCTTTTCGTGAAATACAATCACTGAAGGGATTAAAATAAATATTGGAACAGTAGCGATCAATGTTGAGGCAACTCCTACCGATGTGTATTGGAATGAGAGCAAACTTAAGGAAACTCCAAGAAACGGACCAAAAAAAGAGCCAATAAGAAGTGGTCCGATCGCTTTGTTATTCTTTAAAGTAAAACCTACTGAACGCCATTGTTTTGCTAAGGTTATAATCACAATAAATCCTATAATACCCGTTATGACACGAATCTGGGAAGAAGCAAAAGGATCATAATTCCCCATCCCAAGCTTTGAAAATACTGCCCCTATACCCTGGCCGATTGCTCCTCCAAGAGCCAGTAATAAACCTTTAACCGGGTAATTCAGTCGTGAATTATTCGTTTCAGGTTCAGGACTCTTGAGTATCACAATGGCTATTCCTGAAAGGACAAGCACCATTCCCAATGCGTTTAGCCACGTTAATTTTTCATGTAAAATTATAGCACCTGTCAAGGCAGCTACCGGTGGGGCAAGTGACATGATCAGCATAGATAACTTAGCTGATTGATAGGAGTATGATTTAAACAGACAATAATCACCTGCAACAAATCCCACGAGTCCTGATATGGACAACCATTTCCACGCTTCAGGAGATGCATCGGATGGGGTCCAGAATCCACGCATAATTTTCGACCAGACCAAAAACATTCCCATTGCAATTACTAATCGAGCAATGTTAACTGCCAGAGGACCGGCGCGACGAGTTGCCAGCGAGAAGTACAATGCTGATGCCGACCAGCAAATTGCAGTAATTACTCCGGCTATTTCACCTATATGACTTGCTTGCATTCACTTTCTTTCCTCACGATACCGGTTGATTCCTAATAATGCGTTTATCACCGATACCAATATGCTGAAAATTATAGCAGTAAACATACCGGAAACCGAAAAACCATGAATATAATGGCTGGCAATCAGGACGATAAAGCCATTGATGATAAGTAAAAAAAGCCCCATGGTTAAAACGGTCACCGGGAATGTAAGTATGATCAGCACAGGCTTCAAAAATGTGTTTAGTAAGGCAAGTACAATGGCTACAACAAAGGCCGACCAAGGTGAAGAAATAACAACTCCAGGCAGAACATAGCCAACAACTAAAATTGATATTGTACTGATAATTATCCGTGTAAGCATCAGACTGTGATTTTAAATAACAAACAATAAATTTTTTAAAGTTAAAATATATTATTTATTTGAATGACTGGATTGAAATGATTTTTTTTGGTTTTCAGGTTTCTGAACTTTTCGGTAAACTTGCCGGATCACAAGTGTGATTTATTTGAAAAAAAACACCAAATTTGGCGTTTCATAATTAATCTAAAAAATATGCGTCTTATTATTCAGTCAGAGACTGTTGGCGTAGCTAAATGGTCAGCTGCCTATATTGCAAGAAGGATAAATGAATCAGAAAATACTGCTTCAAAACCTTTTGTTCTTGGACTTCCAACCGGAAGCACCCCTTTAGGCACCTATGAGGAGTTAATCCGTATCTACAAGGCGGGAAAGGTTACATTTAAGAATGTTGTTACTTTCAATATGGATGAGTATGTTGGCATACCAAAGGAACATCCGCAAAGTTATCATTCATTTATGTGGGATAATTTCTTTAGCCATATTGATATTCTTCCCGAAAATGTGAATATTCTTAATGGCAATGCAATAAACCTAAAGGTTGAGTGTGCTGATTATGAGGCAAAAATAAAGACAGCAGGTGGTATTGACCTTTTTATGGGTGGGATCGGTGCTGACGGACATATTGCCTTTAATGAACCAGGTTCAAGCCTTACTTCCCGTACCAGGGATAAATCACTGAACCAGGATACAATATTTGTAAACAGCCGGTTTTTTGATAATGATGTTAATAAGGTTCCAAAATCTGCACTTACAGTTGGAGTAGGTACTGTTATGGATTCACGCGAAGTACTGATCCTTGTTACAGGTCATAATAAAGCAAGGGCACTTCGGCACGCAGTTGAGGAAGGAATAAATCACATGTGGACCATTTCCGCACTTCAGATACATCCGCGAGGTATAATTGTGTGTGACGATGCTTCTACAGTTGAATTAAAAGTAGGTACATACCGATATTTCATGGACATCGAGAAGGATAATCTCTCTGACAGTTCATTGTGGGATAATGAAAATAACCTTGGTTGGTAGGGGATAGGATGATGGGATAGTTAATTGCAAGGTATACAAGGGAACCATTTTAAAAAGATATTACGTTACCTTGTTCCTGATTAAAATAATTTTAAACCATTTCTACAGCCTCTCTATGCATATTTAAACTGTTTTTTTGAGTATATTAAGAAATGGCTATATAAATAGCACCTATCAAATCGTTTATAGAAAATTGATGCCCACAAGAATTTGAATCGATCCGCAAAAAAAGATGTAAAATGGGCAAAAGCTACTATCTGACGAAATATCCTTTTATTCGATTTTAATATACGATGCCTTATTTACTGACAAGCGGTAGGTCGGTGCTTTCATTTGAATTGAGGCTCTACCCCAGGAAATGATGATTCAACATCTTTTTCTCCATCGCTCCCACATTATTTAATGCTAATGTCCTGAATGCCATACGGGCAACCTTTTCAATCACAACTGTGTGATCAAAGGCACTACTTACATCTTTCCCCCAGCAAAAAGGACCATGCCCATAAACCAATACTCCGGGAATGCGCATAGGATCAAGATTTCTCGAAAGAAAGGTATTCACAATCATTTTACCTGTTTCAAGTTCCAGATTGTTCTCTACCTGTTCAACGGTTAGTGGTAATGTACACGGAATCTCCCCATTAAAAAAATTAGCATGTGTGATACCCAGTGGAGGAATGTCCCTGCCTGCCTGAGCCCAGCAAGTGGCATATTCGGAATGTGAATGAAGTATAGCTCCTATCTGTCCGAAATTTTTGTAAAGTTCAAGATGGGTCTTCGTATCAGTCGAGGGTTTAAGTGTCCCTTCAATGATATTTCCTTCAAGATCCATTACAACCATATCTGCGGGGATCATCTCCTCGTACGAAACACCTGAGGGTTTGATTACAACAAGACTACTCTCGCGGTCTATTGTACTAACGTTTCCCCAGGTATAGATCACAAGCCCTTGTTCAACAAGTTTCAAACTGGCCTTATAGACCTGATGTTTCAGGTTCTCAAGCATTTTGTAATATCATTAATGAGTTTAGCGAATTCAGAACTCAAAGAACGGAATTAAATTTCAGATTTTTGTTACCAAATCTTCGCCCTTTTTGATTCTTCAAGGTACATTGGTTGTCCGGGTTTAATATTAAATGCGGCATAAAACTCAGGAATATTTTTCAGTGGACCCAGGACACGGTATTTCCCCAGTGAATGTGGATCTTCTTTTGTACGGCGCAAAATCTCCTTATCGCGTATGTTAGATGCCCATACGTGAGAATAAGCAAGGTAAAACCTTTGGTCAGGAGTAAAACCATCTATTTTCGCTGTCTCTTTATTTGCCAGTTTAAAAGCATGATAGGATACACTTAAACCACCCAGGTCTGCAATATTCTCGCCAAGACACAGTTTACCGTCAGCGTGAACGGAATCCAGAACGACGAAACTATTAAACTGGTCAACTAATACTTTTGCCCTTTCTTCGAATAATTTAGAATCCTCTGCATTCCACCAATCGGTAAGATTTCCATCCTTATCGAATTTCCGGCCCTGGTCATCGAATCCATGAGTCATTTCATGTCCGATTACAACTCCAATGGCACCGTAATTAACTGCATCGTCACCATCGAGGAAGAAGAATGGTGGCTGGAGAATTGCAGCAGGGAACACAATTTCATTCATATCTGGCGAATAATAGGCATTAACCGTCTGAGGTGACATATACCATTGAGCTTTATCCACTGGTTTGTTGATTTTTGAATAATTGAAAGCCGTTTCAAACTGATCCGACCGAATCACATTCAGCACATACGAATCATCGACAATCTCAAGACCTGAATAATCGCGCCATTTATCAGGATACCCGATTTTAACATTCATTGCCTTGAGTTTTTCCAAAGCCTTTGCCTTCGTCTCAGCACCCATCCATTCCAGATTCTTTATACGTTCTCCTAATGATATTTTTAGATTATCAACCAATTTAATCATACGTTGTTTTGCCTCTGCCGGAAAGTATTTTGCAACATAAAGCTGACCAATAGCCTCGCTAAGAGCACCACTGGTGGTACCAAGGACCCTTTTCCAGCGCGGACGCATTTTTTCAACACCTGTCATTACCTTGCCATAAAAGTCAAATTTCGCATTAACAAAATTGTCTGACAGGTAGGATGCGGTACTATTGATTAAATTCCACCGTAAATATGTTTTCCAATCTTCAACAGGAACCTCCTTTATAACAGCACTTATTTCCTGAATAAAAGCAGGCTGCCCAAGATTAATTTCACCCGGATCATTAACCCCTAGTAAAATAAAGAAACGATTCCAGTTGAAAGTTGGCGACAATGCGAGTAACTCTTTCGTTGTTAATTTGTTGTAGGTTTTATTCGGATCCCGCCGTTCGAGACGCGTCATTGAAGCTTTTGCCAGACGTGTCTCAAGATTCATTATTGTTTGTGCTGATTTTATAGCAGATGGTTCATTATCGCCAAGTAACTGGAATATTTTTTGAATATAAATCACATATTTAGTCCTTAGCTCTCTGGATCTTGCATCTTCATTCACATAATAGTCGCGGTCAGGTAATCCAATTCCACCCTGACTTAACTGGGCAATTACTTTTGAACTGTTTTTAGAATCAGCAGAGCCGTAAAAACTAAATAATGTTGAGAAACCAAAGGCATGGAATTTAGCAATCTCAATTTCAACATCATCTATTGACTTAATATTTTCAATTTCCTGAAAAAATGGTACAAGTGGTTTAATCCCCTGTTTCTCGAGCCTTACAGAATCCATTCCTAGATTAAATAGCGTAGCAGTTTTATATGCAATAGTTCCTTTTTCATTCTTTGTGGAAGCCGTTTCCTTAATTAATTCATTTAACTGTTTCTCAGCTTTTTCAATTAGTTTATCAAAGCTGCCAAACCGGGCTTTGTCTGCAGGAAGTGGATTTAGTTTTTTCCAGCCATTGTTCGCGTAGGCATCAAAATCGTGTCCTGGATCAACTGTTAAATCCAAATCTGTCAGCTTTATAGCAGGTTCAGTTTTCTTACCGGCAAAATCAACACAAGAAATTATCGTTCCGGATATCATAGTCAGCAAGAGTAAAATAGTTAGAAATAATGATTTGTTTTTCATGACCTTAAAGTTTGTTAAGGCCCAAAAATATCTTTATTTATGAAACATAAAAATGATAAATGTAGTTATTGACAAATATCAATGAATACACATATATTTTATTAAAGGTCAGTTCTTACGCCACGTATATCTCTCCTGAGAAGTAAGAGATACCTCGCTCTACTATTGATATTGAAATTTCTAAAAAACCAGACCAATCGTTGCGACTGATAAATATCATCCTGATACGAACTGATTTATTTAGGTTTTCAGATCAAACTGATCTCTTCAGGAGTCACAGGAATGCGTTTTCCTAAAATCCTTGCTCCAGTTTCAGTTACAAGGATGTCGTCCTCGAGTCTTATCCCTCCAAAATCAAGATAATCATTGACTTTATTAAAGTTAATAAAATCATGATTAATTCTTTCAGCTTCCCATTTAGCAATTAATGCAGGTATAAAATAGATTCCAGGTTCATTCGTAATAACAAAATCTTTTTGTAACCGTCTGCCGAATCTAAGGGAGGCAATACCAAACTGATTGACTGGTCGAATTTCATTGTCATAACCAACATTGATTTGTCCATAATCTTCCATATCGTGAACATCGAGTCCCATCATATGGCCTAATCCATGCGGAAAGAATAGTGCATGAGCTCCATGTTCTACTGCGAGGCTCACATCACCTTTCATGAGACCCAGATCTTTAAGTCCGGAGGCAATAACCTCCGCAATCCTAAGATGTATACTGAGGTAGGTCACTCCGGGTTTGATAAGAGAAGTGGCAAGGTTATTTGCCTTAAGAACTATATTATAAATATCGAGTTGTTTTTGTGTGAATCTACCTCCAACAGGAAAAGTCCTTGTAAAATCAGAAGCATAGTGCAAATTTGATTCCGCGCCTGCATCCACGATCATGAGTCTTCCTTTTTCAAGAAGAAACGAATGATCATGATTATGAAGAGTCTGACCATTCTGAGTAAGAATTGTTGGGAAGGAAGTTCCTGCACCGTATGCTAAAGCTATACCTTCAATTGTACCTGCTATCTCATGTTCATTTATACCTGGTTTAGCCATTTTCATTGCAGCAACATGCATCTTGTAACCAGTTTCACAAGCTTTTTCGATTTCCTGAATTTCAAATTGATCTTTTACAGCTCTCATAGCTACCAGACACTGGACAAGTTCCTGAGAGACCCTGACAGTTAGCTGTGAAACAGGTATTCCGGTAATCTCCTGTAGGAGAATTTTATTCTCTGCACGATAAGGAGGAAGAAAGTGAGTTGTAATTCCCTTTTCAATAGACTGTGCAACCTTTGTGAACAGATCGTTGTATGAGAATGTATTTGACACTCCAACAGATGCAGCCAACTCTTTTATGGATGGCTTTGTCCCCATCCAAATAATTTCTTCCATTGTGATATCATTGCCGAATAACAGATCATTACCCGACTCTAGGTCAATAATCCCAAACAATCCCGGAATATCGAGTCCAAAAAGGTAGAGGAAGGTGCTGTCCTGTCTGAAATGAAAAGCATTATCGGTATAATTCATGGGTGATTCGGTATTCCCCGGAATCAGGATAATACCACTGCCCATATTTTTGCGAAGCGTGTTTCTGCGTTCGCTATAAATTTGTTTGTCAAACATGCCGGGATTGTATTGATTTAGTATTTATATGATTTGATCTGTTTTCCCGGGTGTTTCTGTCTTCCCCCGGTTCTTGGAAAGTTATTAGCGTGAATTATCCGGTAATTTTCGAAGGTAATCCCATCTTTGTTACTTTTTTGTCATTTGATGATCGTGGAATAAACATGTCATCCTTTGTTAACCCTGCTTCTTTCAATGCCTTCAGACAATATTCAAGTCTTCCGAGATCATTATTTGACCCATTATTTGTCCCAAAGGAGAATTTAACTCCAGCGGCCTTAGCCCTCTTAATAAAGGCAATCGACGGAATCTTAAATCTGGAATTTATCTCAAGTGCAACATCATAGGTTTTAAGGACAGTGATCACACGATCCATTCTTTCAGGTGTCCAAAGCCTGTCGTAGTCAGGTGCAAGTTTAGCTGGTAGAAAAGTTGGATTTGCATGAATATCCACAGGTTCATTACTTAATTCTGATTCGATCTTGCTTACAAGCAAATCCATAAATTTTTCATCATTGTCCACGAATGTTTCATCAGGCATCCAGAGACGCATACGGCGACCTTTTAAATCAGTCCATGTCATAGCATCCGTAAATATATAATCAAATTGTGCTATGATCTTGGGTGAAAATAGTGTCACCCATTCGCGCCCTTCACATTGCATAGCCTTAAAAACAGGTTCGTCTTTTATTGCATGAAAGTAGGCGTTCAATGTTGAGTCGTTGGTAACGGGGAATTTCAAGCCGCAATTTGCAGCTACACCATAGTTGCAACCAATTAATTGGGCGTGTTTCACTGCTTGATCCATTGTGAGACCACCTTTCAGATGGGTGTGAAAATCAATCAATGGGAATTCCTTATCATTAAGCTGATCTACAACCTTTGTAAGGCTATCCGGTGCAGCTGACAAGGACTGCTCCGGCTGTACAATCTTAAGTGGTTTAATTGTAAAACCTTCAAGTAACATTTCGCCAATTTCATTAGACCTTCTGATCACTACCCTGCCGGTTGTCAGAATTCTACCAGAAATATCGGATGCCCGGACAACATTAACAGGCTCATCATATTCGTTAACTGTTTTACCGTTTACCTGAACTTTAATATGATTGGCTTCGACAGTTAACCCAAGTGTAAACCACTGGTTGTCCTGGGCTGTCCTCACGAAATTATTTCTGATTCGTGCAAGACTTCCGGTTTTTTGGAGACTTCCGACACGATAATCGCTGTTGTTAATCCTTATTTCATATCCATCAGCTGTGCTTGCTGCGTCTGTTGCCGCAAAAATAAGAACCCCTTCGGCTCCGGTTGTAGTCTTAACTTTGGCAGTGAGTTCAAAATTCCTTAAGTTGAACTGCGAAGTTATTGAGGAAGAGCGGTTTTTGAGTAGTAGTCCATCAGTTGTTACTGCTACATCGTGCAGTAAACAATAATCTTCAATGTTAGTGGCATCTATTTTTGTAACTTCACCTGTTCTGGGTCCTGATTGACAGGCTGTTAAAGTGATTATACAGAAGAGAGCGGAAAGTAATTTTATATAGTGCATAAATGTTGATTTTGAACTATTTATTTCGAATCACGAAGATACCAAGATTATTGTTTGGTTGCCGGTTATTTTAAATATTTTAATTGATTATTTTACACTTAATTCCTTATTTAGAATTGTGTTAAGTACTCTTTCCCCGCTTAATTTTCGTGATGCATCAATAATTCGTCCGTAAAACTGTTTACTCTCCTTATGAGTCGTCCTTAAATTGATTAATTATAACTTCCTAATCCTGTTTTGTATTACTTTTTTTCTGTATACCCATTTCAGGACATATATGTTTACTGTTGTTGCGTCGTTCAGTCGCCCCATCGTTCAGTCGCCCCATCGTTCAGTCGCCCCGTCGTTCTTTCGTAATGTCGTTCTTTCGTCCGTACAGAAAGTGTGGCAAGAGCACAAAGTCTCTTTAGGACATAAAGATTACCTACTCTGGAAAAGTTCTTGAAGCCTGGTTATCAAATAAGGTTAGTTGTGTTTTATTTCAAACTCTACAAAGAAAGGTTCAACCCGCTGCCGGGGCTGATAATGTAACCGCATCCCTACCCCCGGTTCCGTTTCACTTCACCGGGGGTTACAATCATTTCACCCATTCTGGGTTTTTAATAGTAATTCATCCGTAAAACTGTTTACTCTC
>CAINLJ010000045.1 GCA_903850335.1 uncultured Bacteroidia bacterium
AATTTGAAAAAATATTTTTTATATAATAATATCAGATAAAAGAACAAAATGGATTTATCAGAAAAGGCGAAAGAATTGGTTCAGAAGCAGATCGGTGAATGGGATCTGGTTGGCAGGAACTATGAAGGTTTGCGAAACGTAAAAGTTAAAACCTTTGATTTTGGTGATTTTAATATTGATATTCAGTATAATCCTGAACGGATTGTTTCTTCTGTAGCTAAGGTCGACGACCAGTCGATTGAAGATAGATCTTGTTTTTTATGCAGAGTTAATCTGCCATCCGTTCAGCGTTGGATTCCATATGGAATTGATTATGTTATTTTAGTGAATCCATTTCCTATTTTTCCTGAACACCTTACTATTGCGAATGTTAACCACACTAATCAGAGAATCTTTGACAATTTTGAGACGATGCTGGACCTCGCTGTCAACCTAAGCAAATATGTCATCTATTATAATGGCCCTAAATGTGGCGCATCTGCACCCGATCATCTTCATTTTCAAGCTGGCTATAAGGGATTCATACCTATTGAACATGATTTCTCAAGTGAGATTTGTTGCCGTGAGGTTCGTACAATCGATGGAGTTAAGGTTTCGCATTGGCCTGAATATCAAAGAGGTATTATTACACTTACAAGTAATAACAAATCTGACCTCATTGCCGTTTTTAATAAAATTTATCATCAGCTTCTGGTTACAAAACATGATGAACCGGAACCTATGATGAATATAATTGCTTCGTTTGACCGCAAATCATGGACTGTTCATATCTTCCCCAGGACTGAGCATCGTCCTCGCCAGTTTTTTGAATCAGGTGAAAACCAAATTGTTTTAAGCCCGGCGTCTGTTGATATGGGAGGATTGCTCGTAACTCCAAGAGAAGAGGATTTTCTCAAAATTACAGAGGAAGATGTAATTGATATTTTTGAACAGGTTTGCTTTGATACTCAGTCAGTTTTAAATCTTATAAACAAGTTGTAATTGAGATTTCCATATTCCGGTTAAATTCATAGAAATGAATATTCCTGATATCAAGGTTGGAATAATGGCAGGGGAACGTATTCTCTTTAAATTGGAGGGAGAGTTTCTTTTAGAGAATTTTTCTGTCATAATCACTGGTTTATGTAAGGCTGAACGATCTGATATTGGTATTAGGATTGAAAGCAGTGGGAAGGAGTTTCATTGTCATGATTCCATTTTGATCAGACCTGTAAATCCATCCCTGGCAAGGTTCTGTATTAGTGAAGTGTTAATAGGTATTAACTTTCACTGGGAAAGACGGGAGGATCAGATTTTTAAAGGATCAATAGCTTTGATCTCGGATCTGGATAAAGTTCAATTAATCAATGTAATAGATATAGAAGAATATTTGCTGAGTGTTATTTCATCCGAGATGAATGCTACTTCTTCACTTGAATTTCTAAAGGCTCATGCTGTAATTTCAAGAAGTTGGCTGATAGCGCAAATTCGAAAGAATCAACTCCTTCACAATCAATTAAACAAATATAATTCAAGCTTTCGGGATAATGAAGAATTAATATGCTGGTATGACAGGGAAGATCATCGTGATTTTGACGTTTGTGCTGATGATCACTGCCAGCGATACCAGGGAATATCACGTTCAACTTCCCCGGTTATTTTGAAAGCAGTCAAAGAAACCATGGGAAAAGTACTGCATTATAATGGGACTATTTGTGATGCACGTTTTTCCAAATGTTGCGGTGGCAGAACAGAATTATTTGAAAATACCTGGGAACCTGTCACTCACCCTTACCTGCAAACCTTTCCTGATAAAGATTCAGGATTTGAGATGATTGATTCGGACCTTACAAATGAAAAGAAAGCGCAGGATTGGATTTTAAGCAGTCCTGAAGCTTTTTGTAATACCTCAGATAAAAATGTCTTAAAACAGGTACTGAATGATTATGATCTCGAGACAAATGACTTTTTTCGCTGGAAAATTAGTTATTCTCAACATCAAATTAGTAAGCTAATTCATAAAAAATCCGGTTTAAATTTTGGCAGTATCCTTGATCTTGTTCCAATAAAAAGAGGACCTTCCGGACGGATTATTAAACTTAAGATTGTAGGTACCTTAAAGACACTAACTATTGGTAAGGAGCTGGAGATCCGAAAGGTCTTATCGGAGACGCACCTGTATAGTTCAGCGTTTATTATTGATAAAATTGAAAAAAATGGAAATATTTTATTTACTATTTCCGGTGCAGGATGGGGACATGGTGTAGGCCTATGCCAGATTGGGGCCGCTGTAATGGGAGATAGAGGGTATTCCTTTTCAGAGATTTTGTCTCATTATTTCAGGGATGCCACATTGAAGAAGATTTATTGAATATCAAATATTTGTCTCAATGATAAATAGATTAGGATTAGTAATCATTCTCTTGCTTGGTGCCTTAGCTTCGAATGGCTCATCATGGATCCGAATAAATCAACTTGGCTATCTGCCTAATTCAGTGAAAGTTGGGGTTTTTATTTCTGAAGAACCCGGAGAAATAAGAGATTTTCAACTTATTGACCTGAAATCCGGGCTCCCTGTTTTTAATGGGATCCCAATTATCTGCAAGGGCGATAAATGGGCAATGAAATCTGCAGCCCGTCTAAATTTCTCATCGGTTACAAAGCCAGGTCGATATTTTATAAAGACTGGAAACACTAAATCACCGGAATTTCTGATTTCTTCAGATGTTTACAAGGGGACAGCTGATTTTACTCTTAATTATATGCGTCAGCAACGTTGCGGATATAATCCGTATCTTAAAGATTCTTGTCATACTCATGATGGGTTTATTGTTGATCATCCAACGAAATCGGGTAAAATTATTGATGTAAAGGGTGGCTGGCATGATGCTACTGACTATCTTCAATATGTAACTACATCAGCAACTGCAGTTTACCAAATGATGTTCGCATATTTAAAAAACCCTGAAATATTTGGAGATCAATTTAATGCCGCAGGTCTTCCAGGTTCTGATGGTATTCCTGATATTATAAATGAAATTCGTTGGGGTCTGGATTGGCTTGTGAAAATGAATCCTGACAGTACGGAAATGTATAATCAGATTGCCGATGACCGTGATCATAAGGGATTTCGATTGCCAAATAAAGATACGGCATCTTATGGAAATGGATTGTTCAGGCCTGTCTATTTTGTAACCGGTAAATTGCAGGGATTGTCAAAATATAAAAACCGGACTACCGGAGTATCGTCTGTGGCAGGTAAGTTCAGCGCTGCTTTTGCCTTAGGTGCAACTATATTTAAGAATAATGATCCTGATTTTGCCAAACTATTAATGAGGAAAGCAAAGCAAGCTTATTCATTTGGACTCACAGATCTTGGTGTAACACAGACAGCCTGTACAGTTTCTCCCTATTTTTATGAAGAGGACAATTATGTTGATGACCTTGAGCTTGCAGCATCGGAACTTTTTAGGCTCACTGGTGGGCAATATTATCAAAATCAGGCTTTTTACTGGGGACAACTTGAACCGGTAACTCCTTGGATTGTGTTGGGAAGTGCACGTCATTATCAGTATTATCCTTTTATAAACCTGGGGCATTACAATCTGGTAAATATTAATACCAGAGAATCCGGTACGTTTAGAAAATTTATGGAGAATGGTTTGAACATAATCAGAGAAAGAGCTAAAGATGATCCTTTTTTCAATGGTATTCCATATTTATGGTGTTCAAATAATTTTACTGTTGCAGCAATTACGCAGGCTCATCTCTATTTTGAAACAACATCTGACTCAACATTTATTGAAATGGAAACTGCAATGCGAGACTGGCTTTTCGGATGTAATCCCTGGGGAACAAGTATGATATGCGGGCTACCCTCAAATGGAATATTTCCTCACAGGCCACACTCTTCCATTACCTGGCTTACGGGTGAACCAACTTACGGAGGACTCGTTGACGGACCGGTTTATCGTACTATTTTTGAGAATCATATTGAAGTAAAGTTATATAAAGAAGATAGTCTTGCGCGTTTCCAGCATGGGATGGCTGTTTATCATGATGACATTGGGGATTATACCTCCAACGAGCCTACTATGGACGGAACAGCGAGTTTAAGTTATTATCTCTCCTCACTTGAAAAGGAGGGTCTTAAGCAGGATAAATTAGTGCTGGATACTACTGATGAATATGGAGCGCTTGTCCGATTCAATAAATCACAAAAGATTATATATCTGATTTTCTCAGCCGATGAATTTGGCGAAGGCACTGATCAGATATTAAAAACGCTGTCAGCTCAGAAAATCAAAGGTTCATTTTTCCTGACAGGCAATTACATTAGAAACCCTAAATTTAGAAATTCTGTCCTTCAAATGATCAGTGATAATCATTTCACTGGCCCTCACTCTAATGCCCATTTATTATATTCACCCTGGGAAAAGCGTGATTCCTTGCTTGTTACACACAAGCAATTTGATGATGACATTGATGCTAATCTTAATGAACTAAGCAAATTCGGAATTGGAAATGACCAGATTAAGTATTATCTGGCGCCTTATGAATGGTACAACCGAACTATATATAAGTGGTGTGAAAAGCGGGGCCTACAATTAATTAATTTTACTCCAGGTGTAGGTACCAATGCTGATTATACGACACCTGAGATGTCCAAATACATTTCATCAGAAAAATTAACTGACAAGTTATTCCATTTTGAACAATTTAGTCAGGACCATCTGAATGGGGCAATTGTTTTAATCCATTTAGGAACTCATCCCGACAGGATTGACAAATTCTATTATTCTTTGGATCAGATTATTAAGAAACTTAAAAAGAAAGGATATTCTTTTAGCCGGTTACCTTAGAAATGTAAAAACAATTACGATATTTATCCTTCGATATTAGGTTCCCGGTTTTATTTTAATCCAGCTAAGAATGAGAAAAAATTTCCCGCCAGGGAATAGTCGAAATCCATGGTCATGGATACCAACCTTATATTTTGCACAGGGGCTCCCTTATGTTGTGGTTATGACCGTTGTTGTCATTATGTATAAGCGACTGGGGATCTCAAATACTGACATTTCTTTGTATACCAGTTGGTTATATCTGCCATGGGTAATAAAACCATTCTGGAGTCCGTTTGTTGAAATGCTTAAAACTAAACGGTGGTGGATTATTACTATGCAACTTCTTATTGGATCGGGTATGGCTGGTGTAGCATTTTTAATCCCTGTCCCATTCTTTTTCCAGGGAACACTTGCAGTACTCTGGTTGATAGCATTTAGTTCGGCCACCCACGATATTGCTGCAGATGGATTTTATATGCTTGCACTTGACAGTTCACAACAGTCATTCTTCGTGGGCATTCGAAGTACGTTTTACAGGCTTGCGATGATCACCGGACAGGGTCTGTTAATAATTATCGCTGGTTCGCTGGAGAGTTCAACAGGATTACCACCCCTTGATTTCAGTGCACAATCTTCAATATCAGTACAAAGCCAGCTGGATTTAAATTCAAAAAGTCCCTCGCCTTCAACTTCGCAGGAGATGATGTTTGTAGCCTTCCCTTCCAATCTTATTCTAAATATCAATCCAATAAGTATTGATTCCTTGAATAAACTTAAAGCCTTCGCCAGGGACCAAAATGCGACGAATGGTTTTGTTTCAATACAGGAATCAGGTATTAAACAAAATAAAAAAGAAGGGGATTCATGGTGGTCAGATAAAGTATCAGCTCCTCTTAGTCAATTTGTTAAAGCTAACTTTGGAAATAAATCGAAATTAGCTGGTTCAGGTGATAAGACAGGTAATGCAGGACTAGTGGAAATACGTTTGACAAGACAACCCGAAAAAGGAAAATCCGTTGTGCTTAATAGCCATTTCGCGGAAGGAGATAAAAGCATATCAATAGTTACAGGCGAACGGTTTGTTTATTCTGAAGTAAACTGGAATAAACCTGCTTATATGGTTATTCAGCTGGATCATAAGCTTAAAGATCCTGTAATTACTAAATTTAGAGGAGTTTCAGGAAATTTACGTTTAGCCTGGAGTATAACTTTCTTTATCCTTGCTGGATTTTTTATACTGATTTTTATCCTTCACCGGTTTTCTTTGCCATATCCGGTTTCTGATTATCAAAGTAAAACTCATAACGCAGGCGAAATTTTCCGTGAATTTGGACGAACTTTCTCATCATTTTTTCAAAAGGAAAATGCAGGATTGGCTATAGGTTTTATGCTGCTCTACAGACTTGGAGAGGCTATGCTGGTTAAAATATCTCCGCCATTTCTTCTTGATTCGCGAGAGCTTGGCGGACTTGGACTCACAACGGGGCAAGTTGGTTTGGTGTATGGAACTGTAGGTGTTATCGCTCTTACTGCGGGAGGGATAATTGGCGGCATCGCTGCCTCACGAAAGGGATTAAAGTATTGGATCTGGCCAATGGCTCTATGTATCACCTTCCCACATTTATCCTATTTGTACTTGTCGTGGTTTACTCCTGAAAATTTGCTGCCTATTAATATTGCCGTGGCAGTTGAACTATTTGGTTATGGTTTTGGTTTCACTGCATATATGCTCTTTATGATTTATTTTGCCAATGGAGAGCATAAAACTGCTCATTATGCCATTTGTACGGGATTTATGGCTTTGGGTATGATGCTGCCAGGAATGATTGCAGGCTGGTTGCAGGATCTTTTGGGTTATAACCATTTCTTTATCTGGGTGATGATTTGTGCAATACCGACACTGCTAATAATACCGTTTCTAAAAATAGATCCGGCTTTTGGAATAAAGAAAAGCACTTAATGAAAAATCAATTATTTGAATCATAATGAAAAAACTTGCCGGATTATACTTTTTACTTTTCCTGACTTTAAATAGCGTGGCTTCAAGGTATCCCAAGAGAGAGATGAGAGCAATCTGGATTGCAACAATTGCAAATATCGATTGGCCTTCATCTTCAGGAATTGCATCAGCGAAACAGCAACAGGAATTTATTGAATTACTTGATTTATGTATAGGCTTCAATATGAACACCGTAATTTTTCAGATCAGACCGGCGTCAGATGCTTTTTATTCATCTCCCTACGAGCCTTGGTCACAATGGTTAACAGGGAAACAAGGTAAGAGCCCGGATCCGTTCTATGATCCACTCGAATTTGCCAGCATTGAATGCCATAAAAGAGGTATTGACCTTCATGTCTGGATAAATCCTTACCGCGCAGTATCCGATGTAAACAGTAACCGAACTTCACCTTCACATATTTCAAATACTCATCCTGAATGGTTTATTACATATGGCAAGACAAAAATCTTTGATCCGGGTCTGCCACAGACCCGTAATTATGTATCCAAAATTGTTAGCGATATAGTCCGTCGATATGATATTGATGCAATACACATGGACGATTATTTTTACCCATACCGTATTTCAGGTCTTGAATTTCCTGATAATCAATCATTCGTTGATTTTCCGGATGGCTTTAAATCCGACCAGCGGGATGATTGGCGAAGGCATAATGTTGATTTGATTATCCGGCAACTAAATGATAGCATCAAATCCATAAAACCATGGGTTGAATTTGGAATTTCACCTTTCGGTGTCTGGCGCAATTCACAAAAAGATCCCGCAGGTTCAAAAACAAAAGCGGGCCAGACTAATTATGATGATCTTTATGCGGATATTTTGAAATGGGAAAAAAATGAGTGGATTGATTACGTCACTCCTCAGGTATATTGGGAAATTGGAAAGGAAATTGCCGATTATAAGGAAATAGCTGAGTGGTGGAGCCGTAACTCTTATGGAACCAAGCTCTTCATTGGACAAGGCCTTTATAAATTGGATCCGGAAGCAAAGGAGAAAGCCTGGCAAACTGCTGATGAAATCATTAACCAGATAAAACTGAATCGAAAGTCCAAGACTATTTCGGGTAGTATGTTTTACAGTGCCAAGTTTTTACGTCGTAATCCACTGGATCTTAAAGAAAAATTGCTGGAAAAATTTTACCGTTATCCTGCACTTACTCCTTCAAATGAAAGGTTGACTCCAATGTTGGCAGGAGAACCTGTTGATCCTCTTATTTCAGTTTCTGACGGGAAATTACGATTTTCATGGATCAAAAAAGAGAATACGAAATCTTTTGTAGTTTATCAGTTCGGTAGATTTCAACGGATTAATATCAAAAATCCTAAACGTATATTTTTAACAACTTCTGATAATTCAGTAACCTATCTGCTCAATGAAATGACTGATCCTGACCGTTACAGATATGTAGTAACTGCGATAAGCCCTACTAATCATGAAAGTAAGCCAGTGAAATTTTACAGGTCTAATTAGTAAATTGATAAAAATATCTTTCCAGGAATGATCTTTAAGTTATATGGTTCGATTTAATTACAAGGTATAAACTAAATCTTAAATTGTATGGGTACTTCAAAACGCTACCTGGCTCTTGATGTCCTCCGCGGTATCACAGTGGCTTTTATGATTACAGTAAATAACCCTGGAAGCTGGGAATATATCTTTTCGCCGCTCGAGCACTCAAAATGGCATGGGTGCACACCTACTGACCTTGTTTACCCATTCTTCCTTTTCGTAGTTGGGGTGTCTATGTTTTTCTCATTTTCGAAGTACAATAATTCATTGAATAAAGAATCTTTATTCAGGGTAGCAAAAAGAACCCTTTTGATCTTTGCAATCGGATTATTCCTGAATGCTTTTCCGCAGGCATTGACAGACTTTTCCAAACTTAGAATTATGGGAGTTCTCCAGCGTATTGCAATTGCTTATGGGTTCGGATCATTAATTGTTTTGGCAGTGCCGCGGAAATGGTTAGCCCTGACCGGACTTTCCATTTTGTTGCTGTATTGGGCAATACTGGCTTGGTTTGGTGTCGGCGATCCTTATTCCCTGGCAGGTAATGCAGTAATTCCTTTTGATAAGTTAATTCTGGGTGAGGTGCACATGTATAAAGGTTTTGGAATTCCGTTTGAACCAGAAGGGTTATTAAGTACAATTCCTGCAGTTGTTAGTGTGATCATTGGATATCTTTCCGGAGGTGTCATCAGGGATACTGAACCTGCGAAGGTCACGCGAAAATTAAGTATTTATGGCATTTCAGGCTTGGTTGCAGGATATATCTGGGGAATGCAGTTTCCAATAAATAAACCATTGTGGACCAGCTCGTATGTAATTTATGCTGCTGGCTGGGCATTGTTAGTCCTCGCATTATTGATATGGATCATTGACTTAAAGGGATGGTCACGATGGACAACCTTTTTTGTTGTTTTTGGAATGAATCCCCTTGCAATTTTTGCGTTTTCAGGAATTTATGTGAAATCAATATTACGCATTGTAAGCATAAAAGAACCTGGTGGCACCGTGATAAACGGGTATACATGGATCTTTCAGCATATTTTTTCACCAATGTGCCCGGAACAGAAAATTGCATCTTTGCTTTTTGCACTGGCACACATTTTGTTCTTTTGGTTGGTTGGTCTAGTACTTTACAGGAAGAAAATTTTTATTAATGTTTAGTGGTGATTTTTCTAAAAATATTTAATAACAGGTTTCTGATTTTTTATCAAATTCAAATTAAATCTTTGCAATGATTAAATATAAGCTTATCCTATGCCTGATTGTGACGGCATTCATATTTCCGTCGAATACAAAAGCTCAGATCAATCTGGACAAATATATAAACCACCCTTGGGTAGATTCGGTTTTTAATTTGCTTACTCCTGATGAACGAATTGCCCAGCTGATCTGGATTGATGTGAATTCCGGAGAGGATATTCAAAAACAATTTACTGTTTCAAATCTGATTCATAAATATAATTTTGGAGGTGTGATTTTTTTTGGCGGGAAGGCTGTCCGACAAGCTGAGCTGACCAATCATTATCAGTCCTTATCTAAAATTCCTCTGATCGTTGCGATGGATGCTGAATGGGGTGCCGGCATGCGTCTGGAGGATGTCGAGCCATTCCCATATAACCTTACATTGGGTGCTGTAACTGACGATCAGCTGATCAGAAATTGTGCACGTGCAATGGCTACCCAATTGAAACGATTGGGTGTTCAGGTAAGTCTGGGTCCGGTGGCAGATATCAATTCAGAGCCAATGAATCCTATTATTGGGATACGGTCTTTTGGAGAATCCCGGTATCAGGTTGCATTAAAAAGTTCAGCTTTTATGAAAGGCCTGCAGGAAAACGGGATTATCGCTGTAGCAAAGCATTTCCCGGGCCATGGAGATACAAAAAGTGATTCACACGTTACCTTACCCGTCCTTCCATTTTCACGCCAAAGACTTGATAGCGTGGAACTTTATCCTTTCAAAAAACTGGCTGCAGAAGGGATAGGAGGAATAATGACAGCACATCTTCGTGTTCCTGCCCTTGACCCTACAGGTGAATCTCCTTCAAGCCTTTCCAAAAATGTAATACATGGTATACTCAGAAAGGATTGGAATTACAAAGGATTGATATTGACTGATGCAATGAATATGGGCGGAGTAACTGGTTTTGACCGTCCTGGGAAAACAGATGTCCAGGCTTTAATTGCCGGAAATGATGTAATTGAATTTCCTTTGGATCCTGAAATCACTCTTCGGTCAATTAAAGAAGCAATACTCAATAATGAAATTAAATTCGAAGAGATTAACCTTAAATGTCGCAGAGTTCTGGCGGCTAAATATATTTCAGGATTAAACCATAGAAAGCAATTAAAGTTAGAAGGATTGTTGGAGGATCTTAACTCTTCTGCAATTCAATTTGCAAAACAACAAATAACAGAATCATCCCTTACACTTATTGAAAATAAAAATCAGCTTATTCCATTTTTGAGACTGGACACTTTACGAATCGCTGCCTTGTCAGTTGGTTCATTTTCGAAAACACCTTTTCAAAATATGTTAAGCAATTATTCTAAGGTAGACTTTTTTAATTTAAGGGACGATTTTACTGAAGAGGAATCTCTTGAACTCATCAAAAAATTAAGTAGTTATAACCTGGTAATTACAGGGGTACATTCTCTCTGGGAATGTAGAAATCGTAGAACATTTACAGGTAACAAGCCGATACCGGGGAGCCCTGAGGTCCCTTATGGTCTGACCAGAAACCTGAATAATCTGATCAGTAAAATATCAGATTTGAAAAATTCTGTCCTTGTTTATTTTGCCAATCCTTTTGCAATAAATGAAATTAAAGATTTGGGTCATCCATCCGGCATATTAATTGCCTATCAGAATTCGGTAATGGCGCAGGAAAAAGCAGCACAGCTCTTATTTGGTGGAATTCCTATTCGGGGAAAACTCCCTGTTTCACTGGGAAATCATTATGATAAAGGATACGGACTAACGACAGATCATTCTATTAGGTTAAAATATACGATTCCTGAAGAAGTTGGATTAAATTCAGTAAAGTTTAATAGATCTGTTGATTCAATCGTCGAAAATGCTTTGGTACAAAAGGCCTTTCCCGGATGCAATATCCTCATTGCAAAAGATGGCAGGATAATTTTTCAAAAGGCCTATGGCTTCCACACCTATGAAGAAAGAGTTCCATCCAAATTGGATGATTTATACGACCTTGCTTCCGTTACAAAGGTCGCAGGAGCTCTTCCGGCAATTATGAAGCTAAACGAGGAAGGAAAATATATACTTGATGAGAAATTTTCGACTTATTGGAAAGACTGGAGAAAAGGTCTTTTTCATCCATCAAATAAAAGTAATCTGACAGTTCGTGAACTTTTAGCACATCAAGCCGGGTTGGTGCCATATATGCCATTCTGGAAAGAGTCTATGAATGGTAATACCTTGTCTCACAAATGGTATAATGCAGGAATGACTGAACAGTTTGAATCAGAAGTAGCTCCTGGAATGTACCTTAACTCCAGGTTTAAAAATAAGGTCTATAGGGCAATCAGAAAATCTCCTTTAGAAACAAGAGGTAAATATGTCTATAGCTGTTTGTCGTTTATTATTGCACCTGAGGTAATTACAAAGCTTTCAGGGATGAAATATACGGATTATCTCGATAAGAATTTTTATCGCCCACTTGGAGCCACCACCGTTACCTATCAACCGTCGCGGAAATTTTCAGACGATCAGATAGTACCAACTGAATATGATGCAATCTTTCGTAAAAGATTAGTTCATAGCAGCGTACATGATGAAGCTTCGGCTGTTTTAGGGGGAATATCCGGGAATGCTGGTCTATTTGCCTCTGCAAATGACCTTGCAAAGATTGTTCAGATGTATGTTCAGTTTGGCACCTATGGAGGAAAGGAATATCTTAAACACTCAACCATAGAAGAGTTTAACAGGGTTCAATATCCTCAGAATAACAATCGTCGTGCACTGGGTTTTGATAAACCTTTGATTGATAATCAAAAATTTAACAGGGAAAACTCGTATCCGTGTCCTGCAGTTTCTCCGGAAAGCTTCGGACATTCAGGATTTACAGGGACTTTTTTTTGGGCCGATCCTAAAAATGGACTGATCTATATTTTCCTTTCTAACCGGGTAAATCCTACACGTGAAAATAACAAACTCAGTGATCTTAATGTGCGTACTGAAATTCTTCAAACGGTTTACGAACAGTTAAATAAATTGAAAATCAATTAATTGAATTTCAAAATCGTTATTTTACACCTCTTGGATGACATGTATAACAACCCGTTGCTGAATATACATAGCCTTTTATGCCTTTATGCTTTGAATCAAGATCAGTCTTGTTATTGTGCTCATGACAAACAATACAACTAAAGAGACTAAAATTTGAGGCTGTGGTGTGACATTCAGTACATCGTGACCAAACTTGAAGATGTTTAGAACTGAAGATTGGAAAATACATCGTGTCATGATTGTAAGTAGATGGAGTCCAAGCACTTGTCGTATGACAATATTCACAGGTATTTGGGAATTGAGAGGTTGAATGAACCGGAGTCTTTGTAGCATTGTAATTCGCTAAATGACAACTTACACAAGCCGTGGAAATACCGGCAAATCCAGCTGTATGACAAAGATTACAACTTAACCCTATGTGACTTCCTGTAAGAGGGAATGTAGTTGCTGTATTGTGATTGTATGTTGATGGAACCCATGCAGTAGTGCTGTGACAGGTCTTGCAGTCAGTCGAGAATTTGGCTGTAGTATGATTTGGATTTAATGTTGCATTGTAATTATTTAGGTGACAGCTAACACATGTAGTAGGAATTCCAATGTATCCTATTGTATGACAACTGATACAAGCCACTGTAATATGACTTCCGGTAAGAGGAAAAGTAGTGTTTGTGCTATGATTAAAAGGCGATGGTATCCAGGCAGATGTCGTGTGACAAATTTTACAGTCAGTTGGAAACTTAGCAGCAACGTGATCCGGATTGACAGCACCAGTATATTTTGCCATATGACAACTTGAACAATCAGTTGAAATACCAATATATCCGGTCGAATGACAAAGGATACAGTCTAAACCAATATGACTTCCTGTTAGTGGGAAAGTTGTAGCTGTATTATGATTGAAAGAGTTTGGAATCCAGGCAGTGGTTGTATGACATATTTTACAGTCAGTAGGGAATTTTGCTTGTACATGATTTGGACTGATAGTAGCATTGAAATTATTGATATGACATCCTGCACAATCGGTGGGTGTTCCTCCTGTGAATCCGTTTGAATGACAGGAAGTACAAAGTATGGTTGTATGAACACCAGTCAGCGGGAATATTGTGGTTGTATTGTGGTTAAATGTTGAACTTAACCAATCAACTGTGCTGTGACATAGTTTGCAGTCTGTTGGAAATTGGGCTGCAACATGCGATGGTGTAGTCGATGCGTTGTACTTGTCAAGGTGACAACTTATACAATCTGTTGATATACCTGCAAATCCCGTTGCATGACAACTATTGCAACTGACTCCAATATGACTTCCTGAGAGCGGGAAAGATGTTGCAGTATTGTGATTGAACGAGGATGGTACCCATGCTACAGAAGTATGACACGTTTTACAATCGGTAGAAAATTGAGCCTTTGTATGATTTGGCATCGTAGTTGCGCTAAAATTAGATTGATGACAACTTACACATTCCATAGAGATTCCTACATATCCTTTTGAATGACAACTGATACAATCGACCCCAATATGAGCACCTGTAAGGGGGAAAGCAGTACTTGTATTATGATTAAATGTTGATGGAACCCATCCGTTTATTGTGTGACATAGGGTGCAATCGGTTGGATATTTCGCTGTTGCATGGGCAGGGCTAGTGGTTGCATTGTAATCCGAAATATGACAACTAGAACAATCTGTTGATATCCCTGCATAACCACTGGCATGACAGCTGATACAGCTCACCCCGATATGACTTCCTGCCAGCGGGAACGTAGTTGCCGTATTGTGGTTAAACGACGAAGGTGCCCATGCAACCGGTGTATGACAGGTCTTGCAGTCTGTTGAGAACTTGGCAGCCGTATGATTCGGATTGGTCG
>CAINLJ010000046.1 GCA_903850335.1 uncultured Bacteroidia bacterium
AATTTTGACAGATCAATTGCCTGAGGTCTTCCTCGTTGTCCACAATCATGATCTTTGCCTTCATTTTGAGCGTCCTATGTCTCTGTAATGATCTGTTTTAATAGGTCCGGAATGGAACATGCCATTATCTTTATCAACATAACATAAAAAACTTATTGATTGAAATTATAGTTATTACCCACTACTTATTATTAATTAGCCATATTAGTAATGTTATTGCTAAGGTTATTACTTACGTTATTTTGCATCATATTACTGATATTATTACTTATGTTGTTAAAGATCCCATTACTTACTGCACTATTAATTACTGCACTATTAATTACTGCACTATTAATTACTGCACCGTTAATTACTGCATTATTACTTACTGCATTATTACTTACTGCACTGTTACTTACTGCACCGTTACTTACTGCGCTGTTACTTACTGCACTGTTAGTTACTGCACTGTTAGTTACTGCACCGTTACTTACTGCGCTGTTAGTTACTGCACTGTTACTTACTGCACCGTTATTTACTGCACTGTTACTTACACCATTACTGAGGTTATTACTGAGGTTATTAGTGAGGTTATTAGTGAGGTTATTGGTGAGGTTATTACGTGCCAGAACATGTGCAACTTCTTTCATGGAAAATTTTGGCAAAGCGACATCGGCCTTTCCACCACCTAATTGACAGACTAACGAAACTGAAGTGCTCCTTGAAGCTTCAATGGCATATTCTTTATCATTGAAAACACTGAATTTCAAAGTATTACTATTATAGCTCAACAACTTTCCTTTGGAGACTTCTGCTTTTGACTTAATATTGTCCTCGGAGCCCGCCATTACATTTTGAATTTCAAAAGGCTTCCCCTCTTTGGAAATAGCTGAGCCGAGAAGTCTGTTCACTATTTTACCATCGCCGGTTATTGCTCCAAGCTGAAGTCCTTTGATCAGCAGCTGGTCACGGATCCATTTGAGCTGCTTGATCTCATCGTTCGGGGCATGGAGTGCAATACGGCCGGACATGAAGTTGTCCATACTCTCCAGGGCATTTATGAACGCATTGTTTTTATTATTCAGGTTTTTAAGGTAAGATCCTAAATCCCTCAGTGTTTTTTCAACATCCTGCGAGGCATCAGCAGACTTGTTCTGGTAAAAATCGGTGAATATAGTAATGGTTTGGCTCAACGTGTTGTTATTATTGCGCATAAAATCAGCATAATCCTGCAGTGAATTGAACCGTTCAGCTTCGTCTGTCCCTGACCCCATTCCCCTTTCCTTAAAGGTAATGAGTGATGCGTCGATGCTGCTGCTCACCCGGTCGGTGAAAACGGAAAAATAGGTCAGGGTTGAGATGAGATCTCTAAGCTTGGCCGTATCTTTAGTCATAGCACTCCGGAGCTGGATATCTTTGGGGGACATTTGCGCCTTATGAAATTTTTCAGCTTTTCCAAAGGTTCCTGCAAGGTCTGATTTGGCAACGGGTTGAAAATTTGAGAGTATTCCAATAATGTAACCGGTACATAAAGCAGCAATAAGACCAATTACTACAAGCATTTTTGTTTTAGTTTTCATAATAGATTATTAATTGGTTATAAAAGCGTATTACAATATATTTTTGGATAAGAATCAGCATTAGGTGAATTGATTTAGTTTCCAAAGGTTTCTATAATTCATTCGGATCAATGGTGCCAAAGCCAACTCCCCAATTTTTCCAATTTGTTTGCGCAATTGACCAAGTTCTGAGAGTTTTGCTTGAATGTCGTCTTCGACAATTATCGGAAATTCATTTTCCTTCAGCATCATGTTCCGCTTGGCTTTGATAGAGAGCTCAAGGTAAAGGTCTATGTAGCAATACATATCTAGGATAGTCTCGGAGGCAAACTGCTCTTTCAGTGATTTCAGGTATATGCCAGCTTTGGTGGAACTAAAATTCCCTTTGCGGATCATGTTCAATATTTCAACCTCGCTGTTAAATTCTATTTCAAGCCATTTTTGAAGCTTTGCATTACTGAGCATAAAAACCAACCCAAAAACAAAAGGTAATATCAACAATACCAGTAAAGTTTGCAAAACTGGGTTGAATGGGAAATGATTGAATCCGGAATGAAAAAGAATCGCAAAAAGAAGACCCGGAATAAAGGCTAAAAAGCGGCTTTCAGATCTGTTAATACCTCCGACAAATAGAATTGTGAAAAAAGAAGTGCAGCCGCCGTGCATTATTGCTGTTCCAATTCCCCTGATAATCCAGGTGAGTAAGTTATATTCAGGAGGTGCCTGGAACAGGTAGTAGATATTTTCGAGTAATGAAAATCCAGCACCGATAGCAAAGCCGTAAATTGCTCCGTCAATTATAAAACCGATCTTCTTTCTGGAGATTAGGTAAATAAGGAATGAAGCTTTTAAACACTCTTCAATGATAGGTGCACCATAGCGTGAATATAGGCTAAAATCGATATTCAGCAAATCCTGAATTGAATTGTTAATGAAATAACTGCATGATGCAGAGAAAACACCCCACAGCAAGCAGAATGCTAGTGTTTTGGCCCTGACCAGATTAAAGCTGTCAAGGAGATATAGAGATGTAAGAAGAAGAATAACCGGCAGAAAACTAAAGATGACATTCATTGTGAGTTGGTATAATGATGATTGAATCAGTAAATACCGTCAGCCTTCTTTGAACATAAAATATTCCTCGGCAGCTGAGCACACCACAAATGATTTCAAGTTCACCATTTCATCGCAGATTCCTTATCTGAGAAGAGTGAAAAGGTGGAAGAAAAGCCAGAGATATCGAATATTTCTCTAATTCCTGGTTGCAGACTGCAGAGCCGGAACTGCCCTTTTAATGGCGTCATCTTTTTCTGAATAAGCAGAAAAACACTTAATCCGGAACTACTGATATAATTTAGCCCAGAGCAGTCAAGAATAATTTTATTACTACCTCCCTCAATTATCTCTGACATTGCTCTTTCAAGTTCCCCGGCGTTGGTAGTGTCGACTCGTCCTTCCAGGATAGCCACAGAGTAATCAGCTGATTTGGTAACTTGTACCTTCATTGGTTCATATTTTTTGTAAGCATTAAATAATTTTTATTCGTTTTGCGTACATATTCAACTTTATCCGTGATCTTTTTAATCAGGAATATACCCAATCCTCCTACAGGTCTCTCTTCAACTGATAGGGTAGTGTCAGGATCGGCTATTAAGGTTGGGTCGTAAGGTTGCCCATCGTCAATAAGGGAAATGATCATCTCCTGTAACTTATTAAACATCCATTGCTGATGGACCTTGTTTGTTTGCACATGAGCCTGCTGCTTCCTTTTAATAACCAAAGCAACAGTATATAAAAAGTTAAAATAAATTGTAATATTCCCGTTTTCTGAATTTGAAATATCCAATTTCTCATCACAAAAATTTAGATTATGGGAGGTTACACTGTACTTTACAAAAAAATATTGTCTTTGTAAGTTCAATAATTTTACTTTGCCACATTATTTTTACTTTCCCATAATAAACTTACATTACAAATATAATAATATAATTAAAACAAATTACCAAAACAAGGGGATAAATATCTACATAAGGCCTATACTTAACCTGTTTTTATGTTCATAATAAAATGTTAATTTTCCTTAGTATAATATTGATAGCTATAGGTAAATGGCAGGTTGAAAATATTTGAGAGAATGTTGTAATTGATTAATATTTAGTTACACCGACCGAGCTCAATGCCCATTCAGAAGTGTAAATAAATTTAGCACCATGCCTGGAAAGATATATTCTATCCAGTTTCCCAACTATTGCAATTTCCAACTGTATCTCATCCGATTGAATAACTTTCAAAGTTTTTGTTGATTTAAATGAATTTATACTATTTTTTGATTGTGCCCTACAAATGTTTAGAGTTTTATAATTAATGTAATCCCCAACTGTATACCTATTTAGAAATAATAAACAAATAAATTACATTTGTTCCTGCCATGAAACTTATTTAAACAATGCTGAAAATCCTTCGCTCAATTTTGCTCTTATTCGCTATTTTGACGTTCGCCGGATGTCTTAATGGCAAATCAAATGAGACTATTAACGGGGGGGAAGAAAATAATTCCTCATCTGCCGGAAGTTTTGAGCATTAATCCCAATGTGGGCGTTTTAATAGATAGTCTTTGGTCTGTAGGCGTTGGTGCCGGTATTAATTTAACAAAGGCCAGCGATATTATCCGAAGCAGAACATTTGATGCCTTCTTCGGATCAGATAAAAAAGTTGTGGACATTAATTTTCTTTAAACGATTTGATAGGTACTATTTATATGACAATTTCTTATTCTATTGGATAAAACCTGT
>CAINLJ010000047.1 GCA_903850335.1 uncultured Bacteroidia bacterium
TGTGGAAGAGGATCGCCCTTAACGATTGCTTCATAGGCCTTGGCACGACCGATAACATCATCCGACTTAACAGTGAGGATTTCCTGAAGAATATTTGCAGCACCGAAAGCCTCGAGTGCCCAGACTTCCATCTCACCAAAACGCTGACCCCCGAATTGCGCTTTACCGCCCAAAGGTTGCTGTGTGATGAGGGAGTATGGTCCGATAGACCTGGCATGCATCTTATCTTCAACCATGTGCCCGAGTTTCAGCATATAAATCACACCAACAGTAGCAGGCTGATCAAATGGTTCACCCGTTTCACCATCGTAGAGATTTGTTTTGCCGAATCGTGGTATTCCAGCTTTATCCGTATATTCAGAAATCTGTGCAAGTGTTGCTCCGTCAAATATTGGAGTTGCAAAAGTCAATCCAAGTTCTTTCCCGGCCCAGCCCAGTACAGTTTCATAAATCTGTCCAAGGTTCATACGCGAAGGTACACCAAGCGGGTTAAGAACGATATCGACAGGAGTTCCGTCAGCAAGGAAAGGAAGATCCTCATCCCGAACGATACGGGATACGATACCCTTGTTTCCATGGCGGCCCGCCATCTTGTCACCAATCTGAAGTTTACGTTTTTTCGCGATATACACTTTTGCCAACTGCAGTATTCCTGCAGGAAGCTCATCACCTATGGTAACATTGTATCTTTTACGACGTGCAACGGCCTCTGCTTCCTTATATTTCATGATGAAATTATTCACAAGAGCCGCAATCATATCATTTTTATCCTTATCTGTCGTCCATTTATTTGGATTAACATTCAGGTAGTCGATACCCTGCAATTGTTTAAGGGTAAATTTGTTTCCCTTTGTAATCAGATCCGCATTAAAATAATCCTTCACGCCCTGCGATGTTTTACCATTTACAAGGTTAAAGAGTTTATCGATAAGGATTTCACGAAGCCTGTTTGTTTCAGCATCTAATTCATTATCAATAGCCTCAAGCAAAGGTTTTGTTGCCATCTTACCTTTCTTCTCCTTAACGACCCGGGAGAAAAGCTTTTTGTCGATTACAACACCATTTAATGATGGCGAAGCTTTTAAGGAAGCGTCTTTAACATCACCTGCCTTATCACCGAAGATGGCGCGTAAGAGTTTTTCTTCAGGCGAGGGGTCAGATTCTCCTTTGGGAGTAATTTTTCCAATCAGAATATCACCTGGCTTAACGATAGCTCCAATTCGGATCAGTCCGTTTTCGTCGAGGTTTCGTGTTGCTTCTTCGCTTACATTGGGGATATCTGAGGTAAACTCTTCGGCACCCCGTTTGGTATCACGAACTTCGAGTGAATATTCATCGATATGAATAGATGTAAAGATATCGTCGCGAACAATACGTTCGGAAATTACAATAGCATCCTCATAATTGTAACCCTGCCATGGCATGAAAGCAACCTTCAGGTTACGACCAAGAGCAAGTTCACCGTTTGCAGTAGCATAACCCTGGGTAAGAATATCGCCTGCTTTAACACGTTGTCCTTTACGAACAAGAGGTTTGAGGTCGATACAGGTACCCTGGTTGGTTTTTTTGTATTTTGAGAGTGAATAACTCTTAAAATCAGGATCAAAGCTCACGTAACGCTCCTCTTCAGTCATGTCGTAACGAATGACAATTTTTGAAGCATCAACAAACTCGACGATACCGGGACCTTCTGCAGAAATGTTTATACGTGCATCACGGGCAATATTTCCTTCGAGACCTGTACCCACGATTGGAGCTTCCGGTCTGAGAAGTGGAACTGCCTGACGCATCATGTTAGAACCCATCAATGCGCGGTTGGCATCATCATGCTCAAGGAATGTGATCAAAGAGGCAGCGATTGAAGCTATCTGGTTTGGTCCTACGTCCATGAGGTTTGCATCTTCCTTGTTGGCCAATGGATAATCGGCATCAAGACGAGCTTTTACTTTGTTATTCAGAAAATTACCTTCCTGGTCAATCACTGCATTAGCCTGAGCGATAATTTTGCCTTCTTCCTCCTCAGCAGTGAAGTAGGCGACATCGTCGTTATTCAGGTTCACTTTCCCGTGACTTGCGGTGCGATATGGGGTAGAAATAAACCCAAGGTCGTTGATTTTTGCAAAAACGCAAAGGGAAGATATCAAACCGATATTTGGTCCTTCAGGAGTTTCGATTGGACAAAGACGTCCATAGTGCGTATAATGGACGTCACGAACCTCGAATCCTGCCCGTTCGCGTGAAAGACCGCCAGGTCCCAGTGCAGACATACGTCTTTTATGGGTCATTTCGGCAAGTGGGTTTGTCTGATCCATAAATTGCGAAAGGGCATTGGTTCCGAAGAAGGAATTAATGACCGATACAAGCGTTTTAGAGTTGATCAGATCGATAGGTGTGAACACCTCATTATCCCTGACGTTCATGCGTTCGCGGATAGTACGGGCCATACGGGCCAGGCCGACACCAAATTGCGTGAACATCTGCTCACCGACTGTCCTTACGCGACGGTTTGATAAGTGGTCGATATCGTCGACGTCAGTCTTTGAATTTATAAGTTTGATAAGGTACTTAATGATCTCGATGATGTCGAGTTTCGTAAGTACTCTTGTAGTCATATCAATATTTAATCCTAATTTCCGGTTGATACGGAAACGGCCAACTTCGCCCAGATCGTAACGAACTTCAGAGAAGAACAGCTTGTCGATTACATCGCGTGCTGTTGCCTCATCGGGTGGTTCAGAATTTCGCAGCTGGCGGTAAATATGAAGCACTGCCTCCTTTTCAGAGTTACAGGGATCTTTCTGCAGTGTATTATAGATGATCGCGAAATCGCCTGAGCCTGCTTCTTCTTTATGTAAGAGGATTGTTTTAGTGCCGGAATCCAGAATTTCGTCTACATGATCATTTGTTATGATCACTTCACGATCGACGATTACTTCATTACGTTCGATTGATACCACTTCACCGGTATCTTCATCGACAAAATCCTCAACCCATGTTTTGAGTACGCGGGCTGCAAGTTTTCTGCCCACATATTTTTTAAGGGCTGTCTTTGAAACTTTTATTTCGTCGGCAAGGTCGAAAATTTCGAGGATATCCTTATCACTTTCGTAACCTATTGCACGTAACAGAGTAGTGACCGGTAATTTCTTTTTACGATCGATATAGGCGAACATCACGTTATTGATGTCTGTAGCGAATTCGATCCATGAGCCTTTAAAGGGGATTACCCTTGCAGAATAAAGTTTTGTACCGTTAGCGTGAACGCTTTGTCCAAAGAATACACCTGGAGATCTGTGGAGCTGGGATACAACGACGCGTTCGGCACCATTTATAACAAATGAGCCTGTTGGTGTCATATAAGGCACTGTTCCGAGGTATACATCCTGAACGACTGTATCAAAGTCCTCATGTTCAGGGTCGGTACAAAAAAGCTTAAGTTTTGCCTTAAGCGGTACGCTATAGGTTAAGCCGCGTTCGATACATTCGTCGATACTATAGCGTGGAGGATCAACCTGATAGTCGATAAACTCCAGGACAAAATTATTTCTGGTATCGGAAATTGGAAAGTTCTCCTGAAAAACCTGGTAAAGATCTTCGTTCCTGCGATCTTCGGGAGATGTTCCCAACTGGAAAAATTCTTTGAAGGATTTGATCTGCACCTCCAGGAAATCGGGGTACTCTAGTTTGCTTCTGGTGGATGCAAAACTGATCCTTTGATTTGTGTAATTTGAAGACATTATAGGCCAAGATTAAAGTACCAAAATATAAACATGAAAAGGTTTAGAATCCCCTGACGGGATTCTAAACCGCATATAACCTTGTAGTACAGGCTAAAGTTATTATTTAACTTCAACTTCTGCGCCAGCTTCTTCTAATTGAGCTTTAAGGGATTCTGCCTCTTCTTTTGAAACTTTTTCTTTGATTGCCTTTGGTGCACTATCAACCAGGTCTTTTGCCTCTTTCAGTCCAAGACCGGCAAGTTCCTTAACCAATTTAACAACTGCCAGTTTAGACTGACCACCGAATTTAAGGATTACATCAAATTCAGTTTTTTCAGCAGGTGCTTCGGCTTCGGCTGCTGCAGCCGGAGCAGCAACGGCAACTGCTGCTGCAGCTGGTTCAATACCGTACTCTGATTTAAGGATACCTGCAAGCTCATTAACTTCTTTAACAGTCAGGTTAACAAGTTCTTCTGCAAGTTTTTTAAGATCTGCCATTTTACTTGAAATTTAAATATTAATTGATTCTTTTATAACTCTAAATAATTTTTTAAGCATTACGCTCTTCCAACGTCTTCAAAACACCAACGATTGTTTGTCCTCCGCTTTGCAGAGCTGACATAACATTTTTAACAGGTGATTGCAACGTTGCGATAATACCGCCAATCAGTTCTTCTTTTGATTTTACATTGATCAGGGCTTCGAGTTGATCGGCACCTACATAGGCACATTGTTCAACATAAGCACCTTTTAAAACCGGTTTTTTATTTTTCTTGCTGAACTCTTTTATAAGTTTTGCAGGAACGCTTCCGGTGTTTGAAAAAAGGATCGATGTATTATTTACTAGTACGTCGTAAAGTTCTTCTGAGTTTTTCTCAGAGTTTTCGAGTGCTTTACGAAGGATTGTGTTTTTTACTACAACCAGTTTAACTTCCCGTTTGTTGCATAACCTTCTGAGGTCACTGGTGACTTCAGCATTAAGGTTAGAGATATCGGCAAGATAATAATGGCTGTATGAATTGATCTCTTTGGTCAATTGTTCAATAACCTGTAATTTTTCTGATCTTTTCATTTCAACATTATTTACTTATTCCAGGCAAGTTTTAGGTTCTACCTGGATGCCGGGGCTCATAGTACTGGATACATAAACACTTTTTATGTAGGTACCTTTAGCTGCAGCGGGTTTTAATTTCTGAATAGTATGAACGAATTCCCTTGCGTTTTCCACAATTTTTTGCGGATCAAACGACACTTTGCCAACGGAAGTGTGTACGATGCCGAACTTGTCAACTTTGAAATCGATTTTACCCATCTTTACTTCTTTGATGGCTTTTCCGACTTCCATAGTTACAGTACCGCTTTTCGGGTTAGGCATAAGACCGCGTGGTCCTAAGATACGTCCTAACGCACCAACTTTTCCCATGACCGGGGGCATAGTAATAACAACATCTACATCTGTCCAACCGTTTTTGATTTTATCGATATAGTTGTCGAGACCTACAAAATCAGCTCCGGCTTCTGTTGCTTCGGCCTCCTTGTCAGGAGTAACCAGAGCCAGAACCCGTACTTCTTTTCCCGTACCATGGGGCAAAGTTACTACACCACGAACCATTTGATTAGCCTTACGAGGATCGACTCCAAGCCTTACATCGATATCCACTGAAGCGTCGAATTTTGTAAAAGTGATTGTTTTTACAAGTTCGGTAGCTTCCAGTAATCCATAGAGTTTTCCGGCTTCGATTTTCCCTAATGCAGCTTTCTTATTCTTGGTAACTTTTGCCATTTCAACCTTAACTTTAATTAGTTAATAATAGGTGATTTGCCTGTTACGGTAATCCCCATGCTTCTTGCAGTTCCAGCCACCATACTCATAGCTGCCTCGAGTGAGAAGCAGTTTAAATCGGGCATTTTAATTTCTGCAATTTCTCTTACCTGATCCCATGACACTGAACCGACTTTATTAACGTGAGGTTCTGAAGATCCTTTTTTAACCTTCGACAACTCAATTAACTGAACGGCCACAGGTGGGTTTTTTACTACAAAATCGAATGATTTATCACCGTAAACGGTAATAACCACGGGTAGAATTTTACCTGCCTGATCCTGGGTTCTGGCATTAAACTGCTTACAGAACTGCATGATGTTCACCCCTTTAGATCCCAAGGCAGGGCCTACGGGAGGTGAAGGGTTGGCTGCACCACCTTTGATCTGTAACTTGATAAATCCAGTAATGTCTTTAGCCATAACTTTTTATAAAAAATTTACTTATTCCTTTTCTACTTGCATAAAGCTAAGTTCCAAGGGTGTTTTACGACCGAAAATCTTAACCATAACTTTAAGTTTCTTCTTCTCCACGTTGATCTCTTCGATGGTTCCGTTGAAACCGTTAAATGGCCCGTCGGTCACTTTTACTGTCTCGCCTACTATGAAAGGATTATCAAGCTCTACTCCGCCTTCCTGAAGCTCATCCACTTTTCCAAGGATTCGGTTAATCTCAGACTGACGCATAGGGACAGGTTCGCCCCCTTTTGTATCACCCAAAAAACCGATAACATTGGGAATGTTTCTAAGCATATGGGCAATTTCGCCCACCAGTGCAGCTTCGATCAGAATGTAACCAGGGAAAAAATTGCGGTCTTTTGCAACCTTTTTCCCATTCCGGATCTGATAAACCTTCTCCACAGGGATTAAGACTTGGGAAACAAATTCCTTAAGTCCAGAATTCGCAACTTCATTTTCGATATATTCCTTGACCTTCTTTTCTTTGCCTCCAATAGCTCGAAGAACATACCATTTTCGTTGATTATCGCTCATCTCGGACCTCCAGGAAAATTAATTGAATAAACTGTAAACCAATTTCATGAGTCCTCGGAAGCCGGAATCAATGAAAAATATTAACAGTGCGATTATA
Organism: uncultured Bacteroidia bacterium; assembly: GCA_903850335.1. GTDB lineage: Bacteria > Bacteroidota > Bacteroidia > Bacteroidales > Prolixibacteraceae > JAAFHB01. The sequence goes on from CAINLJ010000047.1 coordinate 6,631, forward strand.
AAGGAAGCAACCATAACTACTATAGCACTATTACGCAGCTCGCTCCATGTAGGCCATGATACCTTATGGATGAGTTCATTGTATGACTCGTTAAAGTAATTTGTTAATTTCATTTGTGCAGTTACAAATTTCGTTACAAAGATTAATGATTGTCGGATAGCAGGACTCGAACTTGCTGTTACTCCCAACTACGAGTTTATCCGTATATACAGTCCCGGACAAATGCCCGGGACTGCACAATACTAAATATTGAAAAACAATTATTTTAAAATTTCAGTTACCTGACCTGCACCTACGGTACGACCACCTTCACGGATAGCGAAACGAAGACCTAGGTTCAAAGCAACAGGATAGATCAATTCAACAGTGATTGTAACGTTATCACCCGGCATGATCATTTCAGTACCTTCAGGAAGATTGATCTCACCTGTAATATCCAGTGTACGGATATAGAACTGAGGACGATATTTGTTGTGGAATGGAGTGTGACGTCCACCTTCTTCTTTTTTCAGGATGTAAACCTCAGCCTTAAACGTTGTGTGAGGAGTAATAGAACCTGATTTTGCAAGAATCTGACCACGTTTGATCTCTTTCTTGTCAACACCACGAAGAAGAAGACCTACGTTGTCACCAGCCTGACCATCATCAAGAATCTTACGGAACATCTCAACTCCTGTACAAACAGTTTTGCGATTTTCAGCACCAAGGCCAATGATTTCAATTTCATCACCTGTGTGGATCTTACCGGTTTCGATACGACCTGTAGCAACCGTACCACGACCTGTGATCGAGAATACGTCCTCAACGGGCATAAGGAATGGTTTGTCAACATCACGGGGAGGAATTGGAATCCAGGTATCAACAGCATTCATAAGTTCCATAACTTTTTCTTCCCACTGTGGTTCACCGTTCAATGCACCAAGTGCAGAACCCTGAATAACAGGAGTATTTTCGCCATCGAAATCATAGAATGAAAGAAGATCACGAATTTCCATCTCAACAAGTTCAAGAATCTCAGGATCCTCAACCATGTCAACTTTATTCATGAAAACAACAAGACGGGGAACGTTTACCTGACGGGCAAGCAGGATGTGCTCGCGGGTCTGAGGCATAGGACCGTCAGTTGCAGCAACAACGATAATAGCTCCGTCCATCTGGGCAGCACCTGTAACCATGTTCTTTACGTAGTCAGCGTGACCAGGACAGTCAACGTGAGCGTAGTGACGGTTTTCAGTTGCGTACTCAACGTGTGCAGTATTAATAGTAATACCACGTTCTTTTTCTTCAGGAGCGTTGTCGATAGAATCGAATGATTTAACCTCGCAAAGACCTTTTTTTGCCAATACAATTGTAATTGCAGAAGTAAGAGTTGTCTTACCGTGATCCACGTGACCGATAGTGCCAATGTTTACATGGGGCTTCGATCTGTCATAATGAGCTTTAGCCATAATTAATTTTTTTAAAACATTTAATATTTATTTTCTAGTCATCTTTATTTTGAGCCGGTGATGAGAATTGAACTCATGACCTCTTCCTTACCAAGGAAGCGCTCTACCCCTGAGCTACACTGGCAAACTTGAGCGGGAGACGGGACTCAAACCCGCGACCCTCAGCTTGGAAGGCTAATGCTCTATCAACTGAGCTACTCCCGCTTATTCCCCTTTAATGTTTGCCATACAAACTTTCGTAAAGAGATTTGGTGGGGAGAGCAGGATTCGAACCTACGAAGGCATACGCCAGCAGATTTACAGTCTGCCCCAGTTGGCCGCTTTGGTATCTCCCCAGTCATTGTAAATTAA
>CAINLJ010000048.1 GCA_903850335.1 uncultured Bacteroidia bacterium
ACCTTTGGTTAGTATGAACTTAGGTTGGGCATCGCTCATTGCACTTTATACTGTGTTCCTGTTAATGTCGATTATGTTCCCGACAATCTTTGCCCTGGGGATTAAGGATCTTGGTCCTCAGACAAAGAAAGGTGCCTCAGTTATTGTTATGGCTATTGTTGGCGGTGCGGTATTCCCGCCGTTTATGGGACATATTTCAGATTTGTATTCAATGTCGGTGGGCTTTCTGGCACCGATTCCACTATTTATGTTTATTCTCTATTATGCTGTGAAGGGGCATCATGTGAATAATTGACATTAAATGGAGAGTTGTAGGGACAAAAGTTTGAAAGATATAAGTTGAATAGATGGATTTAGGATTTAATTTGCGATAGCCGGGTCCGGAGGTTTTCAATTGCTATTTAGGGATTGACAAATTTCTCAATGAAAATATATCATAAGTATTAGATAGACAACAATATAAGACAAAGGCTGCAAAGGTATTTAAAAACCGCGATTAAAAATCGCGGGGTCTGGTTCGTGTTTCATGGATTATTTAAAGGTTAAATAAAAATGCTTACACTGGCATTTTCAGCTACAATACAGTTATCCCTGAAGTTCTATCTGCTGTCAGTATTAACAGAATGACCTTTCACCCTTGCAGCACCTTCATCCTAAATCTCAGTACTTCTCCCCAATCACAGAACTATCTATTTGACCTCTTGAAAAATAATTTTCAATTTCACTTTTTAATAATACTTTTGGTATTCAACTGAACAGATTTATAACTTTACTTCGACATAACTAAAACTACTTTTTGAATACTTTGAACACATCTGAATCAGAATTAGTAAAAGCTTTGTCGAATGGTGATATAAAAGCTTTTAATGAGTTGTTTCAGCTTTACGGGCAGAGGATGTTCCGTTTTGCAAATGGCTATCTGAAATCTGTTTCCGATGCAGAGGAATTGGTTCAGGATGTTTTTATGAAAATCTGGGAAAAAAGAGCCAATCTTAAAGAGAATCTCTCCTTTAAAGCTTACATATTTACGATAGCCTTTAATATCATAAGAAAACATTTCGTAAAAATAGCATTGGACAACAAATACCTGGAACAGCTAGTTAATGATGATACTGACCTTAATACCATCCAGAATATTGATTACCAATCTACAAAGAATTTACTAGACAATTTAATTGAACAATTACCTCCCAGACGCAGGGATGTTTTCATAAAAAGTCGTCTCGAAGGGCTAACAGTAAAAGAAATTGCCAAAGAACTTGGTACCAGTCCCAAAACAGTTGAGAACCAGCTTGGAGAAGCACTCAAATTTATCAGGAGCCACATGGGGAAAGATGATCTAGGTGTCCTTATTTTCTTTATACTTTTCTATTCTTAGTTCAATAATTAAGAAGTTCCAAAAAACAGATACAATCCAATAGGGGAAATTTGGGTTTTGTGGATATAATATATATCTCAGTCGTATTTAAAAAATATCCGCTGCGGACAGACTAAGCTAATCATTTTTTATCAAAAACGATATTAATCAACGCGAAAGTTATGTCAATCATTGACAAACAACGATTTATAGACTATTTTAAACAAGGTTATTCCGTTGAAGGAGAGAAATATCTGGTAAGTTCATTTTCAGATGAATCAAATCTTGAAGAATTAAAGGAACTACTAAGCGATCAATGGGATGAAGTCCTCTCAGCCGATTCAGACAAACATCAACTTGATCATATTCTCCATCGAATTAATTATCAAATTAATTCGATGGAACCTAAAATGAGAGAGCCGGCATTTATCAGATTTGGTAGCTGGTATGCTCGAATTGCTGCCATTCTTTTGATTCCGCTTTTAGTTTATGCAGGTATTTTAACATACAAAAACTTCAGCCGTGTTGAAGTGAAGGGTTGGGCAGAAATTAATGCTCCATCTGGCTCCCGGATCAAATTCTTACTGCCGGATGGTTCGACAGGATGGTTAAATAGCGGATCTACGATTAAGTATGCTTTGAATTTTATTCAGGACAAGCAGGTACAACTATCTGGTGAAGCTTTCTTTAATGTTAAGCATGATGACAACAATAAATTCATTGTAAAAACAAAATACATCGGCGTTGAGGTTAAGGGGACTGCCTTTGATGTGGCCGCCTATCCGGAAGAGGATCAGATTGATATTACCCTTGAACGTGGAAGTATAATTCTCAGGAGTGAAAGGTCAATTAAACCTATTGAAATGATTCCTGACGAACAGGTAAGCTACAACATTTCAAAACAAACCCTTACAAAGAGTAAGGTTGCGGCTCAGAATTTCTCCGCATGGAAGGAAGGAAAATTAATGCTTAGAAACGCATCACTTGAAGATGTCGCGAAACAGCTCAGTAGATGGTATAATGCAGAAGTGACTATACAATCCGAAAAAAAGACCAACTTTCAATACAGGGCAACATTCGAAAACGAAAATTTAAACGAAGTATTGAGACTATTGAAATTATCCTCACTACTCGACTATACACTTGAAGATCGGGTATTGCAATCAGATGGCACTTTTTCAAGGCAAAAAGTAGTTCTGAAAGTAAAACATCAATCAAATATCAATCTAAAAAAGAAGAGCCTATGATAAAACCCGGATAATAAAAAAACAGGAGGACGTTGGCCCGCCCTCCTATCAGGATTAGTTGAATAAAAAATTTATAAATCTACTAACATCACAAAAATATGAATAAAAAATTTAAGGATGGGGATACCTTTGCCCAATTATTAACCAAACTTTCAAGAATTATGCGAATACTAATCTTAATCTTTATCCTAGGGATTAACAGTTTGTTCGCTGTATCTGTTTACTCTCAGTCGACAAGGATAACCTTAAACATGGCTGATTCAAGGATTGAAGATGTCCTTAATCAGATAGAACACAGCACAGAGTTTTTCTTTCTTTTTGATCAAAAGCAAATCGATATAAACCGTAAGGTAACTATCAATGCAAAAGAAGAAAAGATTGCAGATATCCTGGATGAATTATTTTCAGGAACCGATGTGAGGCATCAAGTAATTGATCGTCAGATAGTTTTGACAAGAGCTTCGTTTGAGGCAATTCCGGTAACGCAGCAAAAAACTATTACGGGTAAAGTCACAGATCAGTCAGGAGCCACGCTTCCGGGTGTTTCGGTCGTCGTAAAGGGAAGTACTATTGGTACGATAACCGATTCCAACGGTATCTATTCTCTTTCAAATGTAGCCGAGAATTCCATGCTACAATTTTCTTTTGTAGGGATGAACATGCAGGAAATTAAAATTGGAACCAAATCTGAACTAAATGTTGTCCTTGAAGCGGCAGTAATAGGATTGGAAGAAGTGGTTGCTATTGGTTACGGGACCAACAAAAAAAGGGATATATCAGGTGCAATCTCAACTCTGAAAGGTGACGAATTGAATATTGCCCCTATGGTCAGTACCACGAATGCATTAGCAGGTAAAATTCCAGGACTACAGACCATGCAAACTACAGGAGAACCAGGGAATGATGCCTCATCACTAAGTATTAGGGGTTTTGGAAATGCCCTGGTAATCGTCGACGGTGTAGAACAAGGATTTAACAATATCTCAGGTACTGAGATTGAATCCATTTCTGTCTTGAAAGATGCCTCTGCTGCCATATATGGTGCCAGGGCTGGGAACGGGGTAATACTTGTGACGACCAAACGCGGGAAAACGGGTAGACCAACTATTTCCTTTAACACGTCAACTACCTATTCAGGAAATATAAATTATCCCAAGGCTATGAATGCCGGGCAATACACCGAAATATATCGGGAAGCACAATTAAATTCGGGAGTGAAACCTGAACTAGCAAAATATTCGTTAGCCGACATTCGCAATTATTATGCGGGAACCAATCCCGACTCAACAAGCACAGACTGGTGGAAGGCTACTATGAAGGATTGGGCTCCCATGCATCAGTATGATTTATCGCTGAGAGGAGGCAATGAAGCAGTACGCTACTATGCTTTTGCTGGTTATACGCGCCAGGACGGAATGTTTAAAACCGGTGACAATTTATTCAATAGGTTTAATGTGAGGTCTAACATCGATGCAACAGTTGCAAAGAATCTTACTATGGAGTTAAATTTGTCTGCAATCATTGGTGATCTTTCTCGCTCAGCTCAAGGAATCCAAGAGGGCGGACAGTTTTGGAATACATTTTTTTGGGCTAAACCAACCAATCCTGCCTTTCTGCCCGACAATACAAAAACTGCATATTCAGGAGGGCCATTGGCACTCAACCCGGTTATAAATACAAGCAAGGCAATCGGCGGCTACAACCAGGTAAATTCTCAGAATCTTAGAGGAAGTCTTGGTCTAAAATATGACATTCCTGGTGTAAAGGGACTTTATGTAAAAGCATACGGCGATTATCAATACATCTTTACAGATGACAAGACCTTCAGTAAATATGTTCCTACTTATACATATAGTTCTGTCACTTCGAAGTACACCAGTCAGCTTGCAACCGGATCAACCTCCCTTAGTGAGACCATGTCGCCTGCATCCATTTTTACAGGGCAGTTTTCTGCAAACTATTCAAAGATTTTTAATCAAAAGCATGAACTGTCAGGTTTGGTATTATATGAAATCATTAGTTCCTATGGAAAATGGATGAGCGCATACCGTAAAGATTTTTTAAGTACTGCTATAGATTATTTGTTTGCCGGAGGAGCCGGAACCCAACAAAACAATGGTAGCGCTTCTGAATCTGGAAGATCAAGTTTGATAGGAAGGCTTAATTATAAGTTCAATAACAAATACCTGGCTGAGGTTACCCTACGCTATGATGGATCGCCTAATTTCCCGTCTAATACGCGCTGGGGATTTTTCCCAAGTGTGTCAGCAGGATGGATTATATCGGAAGAATCGTTCCTTAAGGAGCGGGTCAATTGGCTAAATAACCTGAAAATTCGTGCCAGTTTCAGTAATACGGGCTATGATAATATAGGAGCATTCCAGTACATTTCCGGATATAACCTGGGTCAAAGACCATTTGCCCTTAACGGTTCACAACAAATGGGGATTGCAAGTACAGGAATTGCCAATCCTTATATCAGTTGGGAACAAATGAAAACCTATAATGCGGGATTTGACTTCAGTTTGTTCAAAAATACACTTTATGGTGAAGCGGACGTTTTCTACAGACAAAGGAGCGGAATATTAGGAACGCGTGTCTTATCTCTTCCTACTACCTTCGGTGCTACACTTCCATCTGAAAACATCAATAGTATGGATACCAGGGGAGCTGAGCTATCGGTTGGATACAGGAAAAACATCGGGAAGGTAAAATTTGATGTCAGTGGCAATATATCCTGGGCACGTTCAAAATGGATCCATTATGATGAACCAACATACACCGATCCTGATGATATCAAAATAAATAAAAAATCAGGAACCTGGACAGATTTGATCTGGGGATACAAAACTGATGGATTATTTACATCACAGGCCGAGATTAATAACCTTGGTTACGATATCGATGGAAAGGGAAATGCAACTGTTAAAGTAGGTGATATTAAGTATTTGAACCTTAATGGAGATAAAAAGCTCGATTGGAGAGATTACGCTGTGGTTGGTAAATCAGCCGGTCTTCCAAAAATGATGTTTGGATTGAATTTAAAACTGGGTTACAAGAATTTTGACCTGGATGCACTGTTTCAGGGTGCGGGCGGACGTTCAGTAAATGTTATGCAGGGAATGACTTCAGATCAGAATAATACCCAAAACCTGTTCAATAATCGCTGGACTGAATCAAAGCCTGATAAAAATGCAATCTATCCCAGACAAAGTTTCAATAGCAATAACTTCAAAATTGCTGAATATTGGTACAAAGACGGGACATATCTACGTTTAAAAGTTTTAAGTATTGGTTATAATATTCCCCAAAAGAGTGTTAAATCAATAGGGTTTGAAAACATTCGTATTTATTTGTCAGGAACCAATCTTTTCACGTTAAGTAAGCTTCTAAAATACAACATTGATCCGGAAGCTGTTGCAACTACAACAGGATTTAAAGTTCTCGGTGCAGTTTACCCGCACCAGCGAACTATATCTGCAGGTTTGAATATGTCTTTTTAACCATTTATTATTCCGAACACATGAAAACAAAAATAGTAATACTGACAGCGGTACTTACCCTCATCTTTTCCTCCTGCCAGAAAGTATTGGAAAAGGAACCACTCGACCGGATTTCGGATAATTCAGTCTGGAATGATGCGCCACTTATTGATGCCTATATTGCAGATGTTTATAGTGAAATGGCCTTTCTTTATAATGCTCAACAAGATAACACGGATAATTGGGCTACTACCTTTTTATCGGATTTAACCGATGAAGGGCATACAGCATTTTCCTGGATAAACACTACTTCATTCTTCAAAGCCGGAGCAATGGTTGCGAGTTCCTCGTGGCCCACCAAAAGATGGGCTTACTATTCTACAATCAGAAAAATGAACGCATTTCTCGAGAATATGGTAAGTTCAACCCTTCCTGATGATCAAAAGAACCTGAGAATTGGGAGAATAAAATTTGCAAGGGCATTTACATATTTCATTATTGCAAGAGATTTTGGTGGAGTTCCATTAATACTGAAAGCTCAATTGGCTACTGATCCTAAGGATGAACTATATCCCAAGAGAAATAAGGAGATTGAAATTTATGATTTTTGCCTGAACGAACTAAACGATATCATTAGCAAGAATTATTTGCCAGCAGTTGCTTATGATAATGGTCAACCAACGAAATATGCGGCACTTTCACTAAAAAGCCAGATTGCCCTTTATGCTGCCAATTTGGCAAAATGGGGTACACTGCAATTGGATGGAACTCTCGGTGTTCCGGCTGCAAGGGCTCAGGATTTATATCAGGCCTCGTACGATGCTTCAAAGATGATCATTGATGATGCCAAATTTACGTTATACAATGGATCTACGAATAAAGTCAAGAATTTCAGGGATCTTTTTGTTACAAAGAAAAATTCGGAGGTTATTTACGCAAAAGAATATCTTGGATTGGATAAGGGGGTCTCGCATTTCTGGGATAACTGGAACTATCCGTATGGATTTGGGGCATGGCCGGGCGATGGTTCAACCCCATATCTCGAAATGGCTGAAGAGTTTGAATGGACGAATGGGATTCCCGGATCACCAGGAACACTTGACAGAACTGCAGTGCAAACCGGACTCTGGACTTTGGATCAACTATGGGGCAAAAAAGAACCAAGGTTTTTCGCCTCTGTTTATACTAATGGTTCAGCTTTTAAAGGTAAAATACTCGATATGAATACCGGAACAACTGCTGATGTATGGGCACGAGGGGCAAATTTAAGCTGGGATCTTAATTCTGGATTTGGGGTTCTTAAATATACGGACGAGACAAATACCCCTTATTGGGTCGATTCGAAAGTAGACTGGATTATATTTAGGTATGGTTATATTTTGTTAAATCATGCAGAAGCTTCTTTCGAACTAGGCAAGACAGACAATGCTTTGAATGTTGTAAATCAGATAAGAACCAGAGCAGGTGTCTCTACATTGTCTTCAATAACACGTGACAATATTCGTCATGAAAGAAAAGTAGAACTTGCTTTTGAAAATGGTTATCGGTATTATGATTTGAAATCATGGCGAATATCTACTTCTGTTTTGTCAGTTCAATATTCCGGTTTGGAGTATTATCTTGATACGCCAACCTCCAAATATAAACTCAATATATTGAATAATCTTGACGGATCAACGCCCCCATTATTCAGAAATAAGGATTACTATTTACCTTTAACTCCTCCGGTGATTGCCAATAATCCAAATCTTGGTCCTGAAAATCCAGGTTACTAACATTTGTTTAGGTTATAGGATACAAATAAGAAAGACACGGGAAATAAACTCCCGTGTCATTCTTAAAGTTCAGTCAAAAATCTCATACTATGAAAAAGACACTGCACATTTTGTGCTTAATGTTATTTTTTTGTGTTCTTCATCCTGCCGTTGAAGCACAATATTATAAAAACCTGGATGATGTCTTCAAGTCATCTGTGAGTGGAAATTTTGGTTTTAAGGAAGGATATCAGCCGAAAAATAACTTGTCTCGTTATCGTATTGTTGCTCCAATGAACAACAACACCGACGACCTTACACAGGCTTGGTTTGATGTTGGTAATAATAATATTACCTGTTCTATTGATGCGAATGGTCTGGTAGAGTATCCATCTGTGATGGGAGCATTGTCGGGTTTTATGCAGGGAAGTAGTGGTATCCCTTCCAATGAATTTAATGCTGGTGATTATTTAACCGGCAGTCAATGGACATTTTTAATTAATGATGGTAATCAGACCGAATTGTTATCAAATTTAAAAAATCCTTCACTCGACATTGCAGATAATATTTTCTATAAATGGAAGTATAAATTTAACAATCTAAGGATCCAGTTACTTTTTTTTGCACCGGAAGCGGAAGAAAATCCTCAGGTCCCGGAACCACGTGCATTGATTGTAATAGCAAATGTAATGAATATTGGCAAGACAAATGTTAATTGTAAAATTTCAATACCTGGTAATGTTTGCGACGCTTTTAAAATAGGTCCCTCCCTGAAAAAGGCTGTTTTATATGGACCTGCTGCACTGCCAGTGGCTGATAGCCACAAGGGTAGCAGGGCAAATTTCCATCCTAAATATGCCGAAGTTGCTCCTACAGTAGCTGGTTATGAAGCTGTTATGATTCTTGATTCATCGTACTGTCAAATCCGTTTTCCGGATTTCCTTTTTTCATTAAAACCCGGTGACGATTTAAGCCTACCTTTTGCCTATCTGGTAGGTGGTGGTGTGGAAGAATTGAAACATACCAGGGAATTTGTTAACTCAAAGAATGTTTTGGACTGGCTTAATTCTACTGCCAGGTTACACAAGAAGGCCACCGGTGACCTTGTTATTCCTCAGGATCCTATGCTTGCTGAAATGTTTGAAAGATATTATGAATGCAGCCATTCGTGCTATTTGTTAAATGGCAATGGTATACTGTCTGAACCAAAGGGAGGATCCTGGAGCCTTATGAGCATCCTGAACCCCGGATATATACTTGGCACTTTACAGAATTTAAACCGCGTTGCAGAAATGGTTCCATTTCATGAATCATCCATCAAAACGGATGTTAGTTTTTCATTGTACGGTTCAACACAAGAGTTAATTATTGCTTCAGATTACTACCTGCGGGGTGGCGATACCGCATTTTTTAGGAATGATGCGTTTCGCAAATATACCACAGAACTCATTACTAATATTATAGCAACGCAGTATGCTGAAGTTACCTTATTCCCTAGCAAGAACATCTGGGACGGACCTTCCAGAGGTGATTATCATACGGGATCAAATATTCTGGTCTGGCGGGTACTTGATATCTTTTCACGAATTGCAAAAGACATCTGGAAAGATAAAATTACTGCCGATTATTGGGCAGACAAAGCACTTTCGTGTAAATCAAATATCCTTGCAACGTGTGTAATAACAGGACCTTACGGGAAACAATTTGCAGAAGGTACCTGGAAAAACGGCGCATTAGACAATGCCGCCAAATGCCACGATGGAGAAGAAGTAGCATTGGTGCAATCGGCATTCTACGATTTCACGGATCAGGACAATCTGCTGGTTACAAATCATTGCCGCGCTTCAATGACTTCTTTCAATCCCCTGTATAATAGCATGCTTAACGCCATGATGTGGCAGGATGCATCCTATTTCAATTATGGATATACCTTTCCTGCCTGGCTTGTTTTAATTGCTGGTGCAACTTCCAAAGACGAAATGTTGTCCGGTATTAATTTTTGGAAATCGATGACAGATTTGGATGGTTCTCCATGGTGGTGGCCTTATGATGCGGAACAAACTGATCCTGCTGCTGTAAACAGGCGAAAATCTAATTTTAAAAGTGGATTTTGTGATGTTGCAAAGGTGCCTTATGCAACCAGCGTTTTTAATACACTGCTGATCAATAATGTAATTGGACTCTCCGCTGATTTGCAAAAAAAAACCGTTTCATTTAAACCTTTCAGTCCCTGGTCAGGCTTCGAATGGAAGGATGGGCGGATAGGCAATGCTTTTTTTGACATTAAATACTTGGATAACGGTTCGGTGATTACGGCACAAATCACAAATCGCAATTCAGAAATCTTTACTGGAATTATCGGAATTACTGCTCCTGACAACAAAATACTCTTAGAAAGCAATGCCGGTGCCAAGCGATATGGCAGAGACTATTTGGAAATTAAGAAACTACTCAATCCAAATCAGACCGAAATAATATCTGTTCATTATGGGGATGCCGTCAAGTAGAAATCTGTTTTTAAAAACCTATATGCTTTTCCAAAATAATCAAATTCAAAAAAATATGAGTGTATTACGTTTATTTCTAATGACATCTGGATTATGTCTGTATTATTGCCTGGGAATTGCAAATAGCCAGGTAAGTCCGGGAGTTAGTTCCTCCAATTCGATAAAGGAAGCTTTAAGTAAACCCTGGGGCAGGATGTTTTACGTAGAACGTGTCAATGGAATCTACAAAATGGGTGATACGGTCAGTCATTTTGACAAGAATAAGAATTTTGAAGCACTTACCTTCGATATCTCAAATAACAAAGTACTCGCCAATGTCGGCTATCAGGGTACAATTAAAAACCTGACAGTTTTCAGGGACACCTATTTTGCAAATTGCAGCGGATCGTCAGAATTGGCAGGAGGCAGCTGGCCAGGCGTTTGGACTGCAAAGGACAACAGCAGTTATGGCCCTTATTCCTTTTCTTTGGAAATGAATGGAAAAACAATAGATCTCGATAAGGTTGATTGGGATTTTAAGACAGGCTTGCTGGACAACATCATTCCAATTACTGAGTTCAAAGGACCTGATGGTCAGTTTAGGATCAAGTTGGTTACCTATACCCCTCTTTCCCCTGATGGAAAACAAAGAATCAGAGGTGCAGTTTATGGATTGTATCTGGAAAACACCTCATCGGCTAACCTGACAGGGGTTGTTCACCTCCCAAAACTGATGACTGGTAACCGTAAAGATTTAAAGCCAATGGATAGTGGTACCTTGAGCTGGGCTACGCTTGACCCTTATGATTATGATTTGGCATTGGGTGATACGGATAAGAGCAAACCCGACATTTCGTATGACCTTAAGCCCGGTGAAAATATCTGGGTGCCCGCTGTCTTTTACAACCTGGGAGACCCTGCTTTGGAGGAGATCAACAACCTGAGCACATTGACATGCCTGAACAATACCAATCAATATTTCAGGAACATGCTTGGTCAATTAAAGACTCCTGGAGACCCTTTTTTGGCTGATTTTTACGAAAGGCAGGTGATGGCATCCTTTGGCGCGATCGCAATGTCGGCAAGCGGAAAAATTGCAGGATCCAATTGGGGCAGTTATTGCGCCACCCGTCAGATATGGATGAAGGATTTTTACTATACCAGCCTTCCATTTATGATGCTGGATAAGGAATTTGCACAAAAAATCATTCTTTGGTTTAACGAATTCGGTGTTCGTCCAAAGGGCACAATCAAGGAAGGCGGAGTGAATCACTCGGTAGGCATTTCCATGGCAAGCATCATGCTTGCCGGACTTTATTATGAAAATAGCGGTGATAAACAATTCTTTCTTCAAAACCCTCAACTGAAGAAAAACTGGGTCAAGATTTTGAACGAATTGATCTCTTCGAGGAAGGATCCTGATATTTGGTTGTTTCCATCCAAATATATTTCTGACGGTTACATTATCCCTGATTACCACACGGGTTCGAATGTTTGCGCATGGTATGCCCTGAAGAGCTATTCCAAATTCATGAAGGAGATTTACAACGAAACGGTCGCATCCAAGAGCTATGAAGAAGCCGCGGACAAAGTCCGTACCGCCATCATGGAAAGATGCACCATCAATGGGCCTTATGGGAAACAGTTTATCGAAGCCACTTACCGGGACGGAAGAGCAGCTCCCATGGAAAGCGATGGAGAGGAATCGGATTTAACGCTGTTACCACTTTATGGATTTCTTTCCTGGGATGATGCCACTTATCTCAATTATATGAAATTCTCCGTTTCGGACCACAACACAATTTACCGTCCGCAAATTCATGCCATTGCATGGTATGATACCCCGTCAACCGCACCGGGATACATGAAAGGGGTATGCGCGGGAGTTGATAAGGAATCCTTATTTGGTGACCATGGATACATTACAGAAGTTAGAAGGATTGCGGATGCTGATGGGTCAATTTGGTGGTGGACGTATGGGTGGGGAGAAAAAGGAGTTACACCGCCGTACGGAAAGGTAGTTCGTGGAAGTCCGGGAGGATTTGGAAAAGCGGGTTGGTTTTCAGGTATTTATGCGTCTGTTTTTATTGCCAGGCAACTTGGAATTACCTATGAGAATTCATCCAACTTGTTAAGATTTACCCCATTAATGCCTACCAGCGGATTCACCTGGAACAACTTTTCTATTGCTGGCAAAGTATTTTCTGCAGATTACCTATTTGATAATAAATCGGTAAAGCTTAATCTGAAATCAAGTAATACTGAAATAACCAAGACATATATCTGTTTGCCTGTTAAATCATTCCGAAAAGGATACAAAACCTACGTTAATGGCAGGTTATTTAAGGATACTAAACTAATTAGCTACCTGAATCAGGTTTACGTTTCGCTTACGGTTGATCTGCCTGAAAATGGGGAACTAACGATTGGGGTTTCGTCCAAATAATTCTTAGCAAGGTTCATAACAACAAATGGTAGCAACTAAATATTTTAATCAAAAGGGATGAAAAAACCAATATTAGCACTCATTTTCTTCATTTCAGTAGCTTATTCTGTCCATGCTCAATGGTCAATTCTGGAAAGTGATACGAGCAAAAAAGTGGATGCCTGGCTTACCCAGAAATTCACCAAAGCAGAATGGAATGCCAGCAATTATGCCTCCAAAAAAGATCTAAAATGGTTTAATGATGCGCGTTACGGCATGTTCATCCATTTCGGTCTTTCAACCTATGTGGGAAGGGATTTAAGCTGGGGTGTGTGTTATACCCGTAAGTCACCCGACTCCGGGCATGGAATCATTCCCGACAGCATCTGGAAGAAATACCCCCAACATTTTGTGTTTAGCAGTTTTAATGCCGGGAAATGGGTTGAAACAGCTCAAAAAGCCGGAATGAAGTATATGGTAATTGTTGCCAAACATCATGATGGATTTCACATGTGGGAGACAAAATATTCAGACTTTAAAGTTACCAATACCCCTTTTGGAAGGGATTATTTGAAAGAACTGGCTGATGCCTGCCACGCTAAGGGAATGAAATTCGGTATCTACTATTCACAGCGCGACTGGTACCATCCTGATTATTCACCGGTTGATTCCACATTAATAGACATAATAAATGATCCACCTTATTTTAAAAGAAAACCGGGCGTCAACAAGGTGATTCCCGGTCCAAATCACATTAAATACATTGATTATCAATTTAATGTTGTTCGGGAACTTTGCACAAATTATGGGAAAGTTGATATCTTTTGGTTTGATGCCGCATGGTGGGCAGGAATGTTTACTTCCGACATGTGGCAATCAGAAAAGCTCACAAGGATGATTCGCAAACTTCAACCAGGCATTATTATCAATAATCGTGCAAGTATCCCAGGTGATTTTGATACTCCTGAACAAACCATTGGAATGTATCAAAAGCGTCCCTGGGAAACTTGTATGTCCTTGTGCAGTTCGTGGGCCTGGTCAGACTCACCTGTTAAATCAACTGATACATTAATTAAGATTCTTACCAATACAGCATGCGCTAACGGGAACTTGTTGCTTAGTTGGGGTCCCAAATGGGATGGTGCATTCGATCCTGCACAAGAAAAAAGAATTGAAGAGGTGGGAGAATGGCTGAAGCATTACGGTTATTCCATATACAATACCAAAGGAGGACCCTGGTATCCCGAAAAATGGGGCGGCAGCACTTACAGGGGCAAAAAAGTATTTATTCATATCACAGGTGAAACAGGCAAGCAATTGAGTTTGCCTTCCATAACAAATAAAATATTGAATATAAAGTGCCTCACGGGAGGTGAAGTGAATTTTACCCAAAATAGCAATAACTTGATCCTAAATTTGGAGAAAATTAAAAACGATCAGTATTCTAAAATTATAGAATTGTCGTTTGAAAAAGAAATATCAGGGATGGTTGGAAAATAATGACAGATGTGAAAATTATCAATATGATGAAAACGAAACGTTGTATCTTCAATTTTATGATTTTAATATTTATTGCTTTCACTTCGTGCAAGAATAAAATCACTCTATATGTCGCCGAATCGGGTAGCGATAAGTCAGTCGGTTCTGTTGAGCAACCTTTGGGTACCCTTCAAAAAGCTATAGAGAGTGCCAGAGAAATTCGAAAGTCAAATGGAAACACAGCTGTGTCGATTCTTGTAAGGAAGGGCACTTATTATCTCGAAAGTCCTTTGACTTTTTTGACTGATGATTCAGGCAATGAAACAATTCCTTTCACCATATCAGCCTATCCCGGAGAACAGCCTGTTGTAAGTGGGGGTCGCAGATTGGAACTTAAATGGTTGCCTTTCAAAGAAGGAATATTTATGGCCGAGACAGAGAAGAACCTGAATTTTGACCAATTGTTTATCAACGGCGAAAAGCAGATTCTTGCAAGATATCCTGATTTTGACCCTTCAATCGAAGTTTGGAATGGATATGCTGCGGATGCAGATAGTCCCGCGCGATTGGCAACTTACAAACATCCAAAGGGAGCGTTCATCCATAAAATGCATCCTGGATTATGGGGCGGCTTTCATTTCAGGATAATGGCAATCAGACCTGACGGGCAGCCTGAACTTGAAGGCGGTTACCAAAACAATCGGGTTACCACGTCATTCCATCCTACCTATAAATTCATTGAAAACGTATTTGAGGAATTAAATTCACCGCGTGAATGGTACTATGATGCCGACAATGGGATACTTTATTACAAACCTGCCCAAGGGTTTAATTTGAATACAGCGCTGGTTGAAATACCGCTCCTAGAAAACTGCATTTCGTTCAAAGGAACACAACAAAATCCGGTTCATGATATTGCAATCAAAGGGTTGATCTTTAAGCATACTCTCCGGACCTTTATGAAAACCCGAGAATCGCTTTTGCGAAGTGACTGGACAATTTATCGTCAGGGAATGGTGTTTTTTGAAGGATCTGAAAGAATTACAGTTGAAAATTGTGAATTTGATTCCCCCGGAGGTAATGCCATATTCCTGAGTAATTACAACCGTACAGTTAATATTGCCGGGAATTATATTCATGATGCAGGAGCCGGTGGGATCAATTTTGTTGGAAATCCATCCGCCGTTAGGTCACCTCTTTTTGAATATGGTCAGTCTAATAATCCAAAACAGATTGATACCATAAAAGGACCAAAAAATTCAAATTTTCCGGCTGAATGCCAAGCTTTTGACAATCTGATCCGTGCAACAGGAAGGTTGGAAAAACAGACTGCCGGGGTAAATATCTGCATGGCTCAAGATATTACGATCAGCCACAATTCAATTTACAATGTTTCCCGCGCCGGGATCAATATTTGTGCAGGCACATGGGGCGGTCATATTATTGAGTTCAATGATGTGTTCAATACTGTTCTTGAAACAGGCGACCATGGTTCGTTTAATTCGTGGGGCCGCGACAGGTATTGGTTCCCGATCCGGGATAGGATGGACAGCCTCGCTGCGGCTAATCCCAATCTAATTAAGCTGGATGCTTGCAAAACCACCATCCTTCGGAATAACCGATGGCGTTGTGACAGGGGTTGGGATATCGATCTGGATGATGGGTCAAGTAATTATCTTTTGGAGAATAACCTTTGTCTCAACGGAGGGATTAAACTCAGGGAAGGATTTTACAGAAAAGTAGTCAACAATATCATGGTAAATAATACTGTTCATCTTCATGCATGGTTTAAGAATTCCGGTGATGTGATTCAAAATAACATTGTATGTACTCCTTTCAAACCAATTTATATAACCGATTTGGGGAAAGGAATTGATTACAATCTTTTCGCAACGAAATTCGCACGAATAAAAGCCATGCAAACCGGGACAGATGAGCATTCAGTTTCGGGAGATCCCATGTTTATCAACGCTGCAAAAGGTGATTTTAGGGTTGACCAAAATTCACCAGCCTTGAAAGTTGGGTTTAAAAATTTCGACATGAGCAGTTTTGGGGTAGTTAGTATTCGATTAAGGGAAATTGCATTGCTACCGATCATTCCGGTATTAAATATTCTGAATATAGCAGAAGAATCCGATCAGGTGGTTGTGTGGAGAGGAGCCAAAATCAAGAAATTGAAAGGAATGCCTGAGATGTCGGCAACAGGAATGACCAGTGAAGCTGGCATTCTAATTCTACACATTGAGCCTACCTCACCTTTGACTAAATATGGAATAAAAGTAAATGATGTGATCATGAAAGTAAATGGAAAAATCACAAACAGCCTCCAGGATTTCTTTTATTATTATGATGAGGAATCCTGGGTGCACAGCGTAAAACTTGGTATTTTCAGAAATCAACAAACAATGGAGCTTGAATTAGAGAAATAGATATGATAAACTCAGCTTTTCAAAGGAGCATTGCAACCTTCTTTTTTTTGATAGGAGTTGGCATTCAAAGTCAATTGTTTGCACAGCGGAAGAGTCTTCCAAATATTGTATTTATTCTGATGGATGACTTAGGTTATGGAGATGTCTCCATCTTAAACCCTAATTCCAAAATTCAGACTCCCCATATAGATGCCATTGGTAAACAGGGCATTGTATTTACTGATGCCCATTCGAATTCTTCCGTTTGTACTCCTACCCGCTACGGGATACTGACCGGAAGATATTGCTGGAGGACATCCTTGCAACAGGGTGTCCTTGATGGATATTCCGAGCCATTAATTCCCAATGACAGGTTGACGATTGCATCAATGTTAAAGTTGTACCATTACTCAACAGCCTGTATTGGGAAATGGCACCTTGGATGGAGTTGGGCGAAAAAAGCAGGCAGTCCTGAGGCAGTTGATTTTGGTCGACCTATTTTAAACGGACCGCTTTCAATAGGCTTCGATTATTTTTATGGTTTCAGCGGCTCACTGGATATGCCACCTTATGTTTATGTGGAAAATAATAGGCCTGTATCTATTCCAACCAGAATGACAGAAAATCCTTCCAAACTACATTTTTGGCGGAAGGGTGAAACGTCAGCGGATTTCGATCACGAGCAATGTTTGCCATTTTTGACCAAAAAAGCAATAAGCTATATTGAAGAAAAATCAAGTGCAAAAGATCCATTTTTCCTCTATTATGCCATGCCGGCGCCGCATACTCCAATTTTGCCTGCCGAAGAATTCAAGGGAAAATCAGGTTTGGGCGATTATGGTGATTATGTCATGGAGATTGACCATCTGGTTGGAGAGATTGTAAAAGCCTTGAAGGAGAGAAAGATATTTGAGAATACAATGTTGATCATTGCATCAGATAACGGTTGCTCACCCGCTGCCGGGACAATTGAACTGGAGAAACTAGGCCATTTCCCCAGCGCACAATTCAGGGGTTATAAAGCGGACATTTTTGATGGGGGCCATCGGGTACCATTTATCATCAATTGGCCGGCTAAAGTTAAAAGTGGACGGATCAACAATCAACTCATTTGCACAACCGATTTCATGGCGACTTTTGCCGAAATGACGGCTTTAAAGTTAGAGGACAATCAGGGAGAAGACAGTTTCAGCTTTTATTCAGGTTTGATCCAAGAGTCGCCCCAAAAGCGGCATCGCGAAGACATTGTACATCATTCTTATTATGGAAATTTCTCGATTCGGAAGGATAACTGGAAGCTTTTACTTACACCCTATTCAGGAGGATGGAGTTATCCTCAGCAATGGGTTGTTGATGCAGTAGCTCAAAAATTACCAGCATTTCAATTATTCAACCTTAAAGCGGATATTGGTGAAAAAAACAATGTAATGAATGAATATCCAGGAAAAGTTAAAGAATTAAAGAAAATCATGATGAAGTATATATCAAATGGTCGAAGTACCCCTGGAAAATTACAAAAAAATGATGTTCCAGTGAATACTCATTTCTAAGACTACTAGATTTTCCAGGCAAAATCCAATTAAATTCAATCATATCAATTGGTACATTAACAAAAACTGTATTTATCTGTACAATGAACCCAAAATTTTTCACGACAATTTTAGTCTATACCGCTTTTTCTTTCAGTAGCTTTTCGCAAATAAAGTTGCCTGCACTATTCTCTGACAATATGGTTTTGCAGCAAAATTCAGAAATAACTGTCTGGGGTTGGGCTGAACCTTCTGAAAAAATAAAGATCGTTGGGAGTTGGAGCAGTTCTGACACAATTACATCTACGGCCGATAACCGCGCCAAATGGGTAGCTAAGATCAAAACAGCCAACGCAGGTGGGCCCTATACGCTAACTTTTTTGGGAAGCAACAGAATTGAGCTGCAAAATGTACTGTTAGGTGAAGTGTGGATTTGCAGTGGTCAGTCAAATATGGAGTGGAGCGTAAACCGTGGAGTCCAGGATGGCGAAAAGGAAGCTGCCTATGCAAACTACCAGAGAATACGCTTTCTTCAAATCCCTAAAATAGGTGCGGAGACCCCACAGCAAGACTTTAAAGCTTCCTGGAGTGTTTGTACTCCGTCCACCATGCGTAATTTCAGTGCGGTGGGATATTTTTTTGGACGCGAATTGATGCGGAATCTTAATGTCCCTGTAGGGTTGATCATGGCCGCCTGGGGTGGCACAAATGCCGAGGTATGGATTGAAAAGACGTGTGTTGAGAAAGATCCAACATTATATGAAAACCGTATCGTAGAAGAATTTGAATGGGGACCAGCAGCCCCTGGAATCGCATGGAATTCAATGATCAACCCTTTAATACCTTACAGTATTGCAGGTGCAATTTGGTACCAGGGTGAATCGAATTGCGCAAAGCCAAATCACTATTGTAAATTAATGCAAGCCCTCATCGAGAAATGGCGTGAAGATTTTGGTAATCAGTTTCCCTTCTATTGGGTCCAAATTGCTCCTTATGATTATGGTGAAAATGTAAAAGCTTACTTGATCCGTGAACAGCAAAGCAAGATGTTGTCCATGCCCAACACAGGAATGGTTGTGATTTCAGATCTTGTTGACGACATTAAAAATATCCATCCTAAGAATAAAAGTGACGTTGGCAAAAGATTGGCAAAATTAGCATTGAATAAAACATATGGCATTAAAGATGGTGAAGTTGTAAGCCCTATGCTAAAATCTGTTACATTCGAAAATATTATGGCATCAATCACCTTTTCCAATGCTTCAGATGGATTGATCTGTAAAACGAAATCGCCAGAAAGATTTTTCGTTGCAGGAGATGACCAGGAATTTTTCCCCGGAGAAGCTAAAATAGAAGGAAATTCGATTGTGATCTTCAGCAAGAATGTGAAAAATCCTGTTGCTGTAAGGTATTGTTTTGATAATACCTCATTGCCAGATGTCTTTAACACTGCAGGATTGCCTTTGGCACCTTTTAGGACAGACACATGGTCTGATTTCAAATTCAAATAAAGTCTAAATATTTTATAGTCGCCAAAATGTGTAATTTTCGTTTTAGTTTACTATTTCTACTCTTTTTACTAACCGCTCCTGAACTTTTCTCCCAACAAAAACCAGGGACAAATCTGCCTGGTGTTGTTAATAAAAAGCCAGGACTTGATTCGGGGTTCTATCAAGATATCAAAGACGGGTTAACAAACAGTTATTTGAAATTTACCAAGGATAAAACCGGCAGGGTGGCATTTCTGGGAGGATCCATTACCCAGAATCCCGGGTGGCGTGAGATGATTTGCAAGTACCTCACAGAACGTTTTCCAGAGACTAAATTGGATTTCGTCAATGCAGGAATAGGTTCTACCGGCAGTACTCCCGGGGCCTTCAGACTGGCATCGGATGTTCTTGCCAGAGGAGAAATTGATTTGCTTTTTGAGGAAGCGGCAGTCAACGACAGAACCAACTCATTTGATTCAACCGCATGTATCCGGGGCATGGAGGGAATCGTTTCTCACGCGAGAAGTGCAGGACCCTTTCTTGATATCGTGCTGATGTATTTTGTTGACCCGGAGAAAATCAAAGACTACAATTGTGGCAAGGTTCCTTACGAGATAAAGGCGCATGACAAGGTGGCCAGACATTATAACCTGCCAACCATAAATCTGGCCAAAGAGGTAACCGACCGAATAAACAACGGAGAATTAAGTTGGGAGAAGGATTTCGTCGATGCACATCCTTCACCTTTTGGACAAGAACTTTATTATCAGTCTATTCGAGCATTTTTGGAAAATTGCTGGAAGAAAGCTGAAAATCAGTCAAATAGATTACCTCACAAATTGCCGGTGCTGATTGACAAATATAGCTATGTTGATGCCAGGTATGTCGATATCCGCAAGGCAAAACCCAATGAGGGCTGGACATTTGAGGAAAACTGGTCACCATCCAACAATTTGATTCTTCACAAGATGTGCAAGAACGTACCTGTGCTCACTTCTGCTAGCCCGGGGGCAATGGTTGAATTCCGTTTTAAAGGGCGAGCGATAGGTATTTGTGCGGTAACAGGCCCTGATGCGGGCATGATTGAATACAGCATAGACGATAAATATTCCGGTATCGTGGATTTACATACTCAATGGAGCGATGAATACAATCTTCCCTGGTTTGTTATTTTCAAGGATGAGCTATCCAATTCAAAACATTCATTGAAAATAAAAATTATAGAAAATATGAATTTCAAGAACCATGGAAATGCCTGCAGAATTTTAAAATTTCTGGTCAACAGGTAATTGAACATGATCTTTTAAAAAAGTCAGTAAAATGAGAAAATATTTCATTATTATATCTGTTTGGATCTTTACGCTTAGTTCTTTTGCCCAAACAAAAACAGACAGGATGGCTTGGTGGAAGGAAGCAAAATTTGGGTTGTTCATCCATTGGGGAGTCTTTTCCGTACCAGCGGGATATCTCAACGGCAAACCTGTTCATGGCGACATTTGTGATTTCAGCGAATGGATCATGTTCAATGCAAAAATTCCTATGGCCAAATATCAATCCTATGCGAAACAATTTAACCCGGTAAAATTTGACGCTGATGACTGGGTTAAAATTGCAAAAGAGGCAGGGATGAAATACATCATCATTACTGCCAAGCACCACGATGGATTTGCGATGTTTTGTTCAAAAGTGAGCAAGTGGAACATCTGTGATGCATCATCTCCTTTTGGTCGGGATCCTTTGAAAGATCTGGCTGTAGCATGCACGAAATACGGGATGAAACTTGGCTTTTATTATTCACAGGCTCAGGACTGGAACAACGGAGGTTCAGTATGGGGTAGTTACGACGGGATCACATTAAAAAGTGGAAGTAAATGGGACGTGGCGCAGGAATTCAGTATGGATAATTATATTGATCAGATTGCCGTACCACAGATAAGAGAACTGCTGAAAAATTACGGTGATGATATTCCATCGATCATTTGGTGGGACACAGCATTTAACATGAACCAAAATCGTGCAGAAAAAATTTATAAGGCTGTTCAGCAAATTAAACCTGGCATCATCATGAACAATCGACTGGGTGGCGATTACAATGGAGATACAGAAACCCCCGAAGGGTTCATCCCTTCAAAAGGTTATGAAGGTCGAGATTGGGAAACTTGCATGACAATGAACGACTCCTGGGGTTACAGGTTAGATGACAATAACTGGAAATCTACTGAAACACTTATACGTAACCTCTGCGACATAGCTAGTAAAGGGGGCAATTACCTGCTTAACGTTGGGCCGACCAGCGAAGGACAGATTCCGCAACCGAGCATCGACCGCATGGCTGAAATTGGAAAATGGCTGCATGTAAATGGAGAAGCCATTTATGGAAGTGGTCCGACAAAGTTTGGAGACGAAGCCGGGAATTTCAGCTCTACAGAAAAAGACAGCAAGGGTAAGCCAAAATTTATCCCAAGCTGGGTCTGGAGATGCACTACCAAACCGGGTAAAATTTACCTTATGATTTTTCAATGGCCAGCCAACCACAAATTTGAATTGTCTGGATTACAGAGTAAGGTAACCAAAGCCTACTTGCTTGCCGATGGTAAAATCTTAGAGGCTAAACAGATTGCATCCGGTGTGACCATTACACTGCCTGAGTACGCGCCGGATAAGTACGTCTCTATCGTCTGTCTGGAAATTTGAGACCACGTTGCAAATGTAGCACCACAGTAATAGAATAAATCTGTTCAATAGATGAAAGACCAATATTGCGAAACTCAGGAGAAACTGAAACAAAAACCTGTGACGATGAAGAAGATAAAAACAAAATTGTGGTTGATAGCTTTGGGTCTAATGGCTCTTACAGCTAATGCTCAAACCTTAGGATCTTTTGATCAATTTTGGGCGGATGCCCAGAAACCCAATAAGGCAGAAAAATCAAGTGAATCCTTAGCCCGGATTAAGTGGTGGAGAGATGCACGCTTCGGAATGTTTATTCACTGGGATCCATCTAGTGTTGCAGCTAGTGAAATCAGCTGGAGTAAACAATTCTATGAAGATAACGGTGAAAACCAGCGTGATAATCCCCGCCCAAGTCCTGAGCTTTACAACATTCACGAACATAAGTTTTGGCTTGACTGGTTTAAGCCACCAGTCCCCGGAGTTATTTATGATGATCTCTACAAGTCATTCTATCCGGGAATGTTCGATGCCGACAAAATTGTTGAATCAGCAAAGCAAGCTGGAATGAAATATATTATCCAGGTTACCAAACATCACAACGGATTTTGCATGTGGAATTCTGAATTCACTGATTTTGATATAATGGCAACTCCATTTAAACGTGACATCATAGACGAAATGGCTAAAGCGTGCGAGCATGCCGGAATGAAGTTTGGTATTTACTATTCACAACGTGACTGGCATCATCCCGATTATGGACCGGAAAGGATGGATAAATATAATGAGTATATGTATAACCAAATCCGTGAATTGCTCACCCAACATCCTAATATCTCGGTCATATTCTTCGATAGTGAACAATATTATCCATCGGAGATGTGGAACGGGCGTGAATTGTTCAGAATGATCCATAAACTCCGTCCAAATATAATCATAAACGACAGGTGCGGCGTTCCGGCGGATTATACAACACCAGAACAAAAAATCGGCCAGTTTAATGCGGTAAGGGACTGGGAATCGTGCATGACCTTCACTGGATTCTGGTCCTGGCATGGATTTCAGACTAAAATAATTTCATTTGAAGAATGTCTTGAGAACCTTATTCGATGCGCTGGAGCGAATGGAAATCTTCTCATGAATATTGGACCAATGCCAACAGGTCAAATAGATCCAAGAGAAGCAGTCCGGTTAAAGAAAGTGGGCGAATGGCTCAAAAAATACGGGGAAAGTATCTATGGAACAAGCGGAGGGCCCTTTCTCCCCGATTCAAACAGGGTAAGCACCTTTAAAGAAAATCAAATTTTTGTTCACTCTTTTAAAAATCAAAATGATTCAATAATTCTTCCGGGAATCAATGAAAAAATACTCAAGGTTGAAATCCTTATGGGTCCTGAAATACAATTTTCGCAGACAAAGCATAAAATTTCATTCTGTCTACCTGATACATTAGGGAAGAAGTTTGTAAATGTGGTTAAATTGACGCTTGATAAAAAGGTGGAAGAAGATTAAATAAAAAGGATCAGTAAATGATCGAATCTAACAATTCCCTAAAAATAATATAAATTTTTTATAAATAAACCTCAATCAATGTCCACCAAACACAGTCTTACCACCAAAGAGTATTTAGTCCCGTTTATTTTTATATCCTTTCTCTTTTTCCTCTGGGGAATAGCCCACGGGATGATTGATACTTTAGACAAACATTTTCAACAAATTCTCCATCTGACGAAATCGCAATCCAGCCTGATCCAGTTTTCACTTTATGGGGCCTATTTCGGAATGGCCCTTCCTGCGGGATTCTTTATGCGCCGGTTCGGGTATAAAAAGGGGATTGTGCTGGGACTTTCCCTTTTTGCAACCGGGGCCTTCCTGATCGCAGGAACAACCTCGTTCGAGTCGTTCTGGGTATTTCTTGTATGTCTGTTTATCCTTGGTTGTGGCCTGGCAACTCTCGAGACAGCTGCAAATCCCTATGCCACCAAACTTGGCACCAAGGAGTCTGCGGCACAGCGTATCAATTTTTCGCAGTCATTCAACGGTCTGGCGTGGGTAATCGGACCACTCATCGGGCTGTACATCTATGGAAATCAGGGTGCTGCTCCGGGTGAGAAACTCACCTCCATGATCTTACCTTTTGCTTCTATCGGGTTGGTAGTGCTGATTGTCGCACTGATCTTCATGCGTCTTCCCCTCCCGGAGATATCCGAGGAAGAGACCGGTCACGGACACGTTATTATGGAAACCTCAGCCACATAGATATCAACCTTTCATAAACCGCTGATTAAACAAAGGCATTTTGTAATGGGGGTTATTTCCCAGTTTTGCTATGTCGCAGCACAAACGGGTATCTTCAGTTACCTGATTAATTTTGTAACAGACAAAAACCAGAATCCCCGGTTTGATGTAGAAAATGGTCCCTATTTCCTCTCGATAGGTTTTGCACTGTTTATGATCGGGCGGATGTCAGGCAGTTATATTATGTCACGGGTAAAAC
>CAINLJ010000049.1 GCA_903850335.1 uncultured Bacteroidia bacterium
AGCGTACCGCAATATCTTCTTTGATGAAGTGTTTAGGAAGCACTGATATTGCGGTACTCTGTACCTCCTAACAACGCATATTCATCATTCCTACAAATCTTGCGGTACTCTGTACCTTATTATTATTTAATCATGTTCCAATGTTATCTGTTTTGATGTTGGAGTTTCACAACTCCCGATTACTCAGCGTAATCTTTGCGAAATCTCTGCAGTCTCTGCGGTAAAAAAAATTTTTAGACAGCCCTGGCTGATTAATCGGCAATTAGATTAACCGGAAAATAGTATACTTGAATATTAATAAACCAATTATTGGGAATGAAGATTTTATACACCACATTAATGATAGTGCTTTTTATTGGAATCCTTACTAAAACAGAAGGAGCCAACTCTCCCAGGTTCAATCTTCAATTTTCTCATCTCGCATCAACATGGGATGAGGGCATTCCCCTTGGAAACGGGATGTTAGGAGCATTAGTCTGGCAAAAAGGCGAAAATCTCCGCATCTCCCTCGACCGTGCAGATTTGTGGGACTTACGCCCAATGCAGAATTTTACAAAACCTGAATTTAGTTTCAAATGGGTTCAACAGCAGATAAAGGATAAAAATTATAAAGTTGTTCAAAACTTGTTTGATGTTCCTTACGATGCCTTACCGGCACCTTCCAAGATCCCCGGAGCTGCTCTGGAGTTTAATACAAAAGCTTTTGGCGAAGTTTTGATCACCAAACTATTTGTGAAAAATGCCCTATGTGAAACGCATTGGAAAAACGGAACCAAACTTCAAACTTTTGTTCATGCCTCTGAACCTGCCGGATGGTTCCGGTTCGAGAATGTTACCTCAGATTTTGTTCCTATGCTCATTCCGCCTCAATATCAAAAACCTGGGAAGAGTCAATCTGACGGGCCAGTTGAAGGACAGGATTTGCAAAGACTTGGCTATGAACAGGGTAAGACAATTCAAGGATCCAATAAGTTGGTTTACAAACAAAGGGGCTGGAATGGGTTCGAATATGAAGTAGCCGTTGCATGGAAATACTCCGGGAAAACCCTTGTGGGTGTCTGGACAATAACCTCTTCCTTTTCATCCGGGAAAGGCGACAAATTAGCTGGTGATCTTGTATCTCAATACCTGAAAAATGGAGATTTCGAAAATATAAAAAGCTCTCATTCCAATTGGTGGCGAAGTTTCTGGAACAAATCATCTATAAACATACCGGATACTATTCTTGAAAAACAATGGGTTCTCGAGCAGTATAAGTTTGGTTCTGCTGCCAGGGCTGATGCACCACCCATCTCACTTCAGGCAGTCTGGACAGCGGATAATGGTAAACTTCCGCCATGGAAGGGAGACTTTCATCACGACCTCAACACCCAATTAAGTTACTGGCCCGCCTATTCGGCCAACCACCTCGACCTCGAAGAAGGATACCTGAACTGGCTATGGAAATACAGGGAAACATTTAAAAAATATACGAAAACGTATTTTGGAACTTCCGGAATGAATGTACCGGGTGTGACCACCCTGACTGGTGAACCCATGGGAGGCTGGATCCAGTATTCTTTCGGCCCAACAGTAGGATCATGGCTTGCCCAGCATTTTTACTTGCATTGGATCTATTCGAAAGATGAGAAGTTTCTTCGCGAGAAGACTTATCCCTGGATAAATGATGTTGCTGAATATCTTCTGGAGGTATCTGAAAAGGATGATCAGGGTATCCGTAAACTACCTGTCAGCTCTAGTCCTGAAATTCATGATAATTCAATAAACGCCTGGTTTCCTCGGACCACAAATTTTGATCTGGCATTTATTCGCTGGACATTCGCGAAGGCAGCTGAACTGGCTCTCTTCCTCGGTAAAAAAGAAGATGCGGCCAAATGGGGAAATATATTAAATGAATGGCCCTCATTTGCGCTCGATGAGCTGGGTGGTATGGCCTTTGCACCCAGTCATCCATATGTGGAGTCGCACCGGCATTTTTCCCACCTCGTTGGATGGCATCCTCTTGGCGTAATCGACTGGTCGAATGGGGTTAAGGACCAGGAGATCATTAAATCAACATTGACAAATCTTGAAAAGAGGGGGCCGGACTGGTGGTGCGGATATTCATGGTCCTGGCTGGGGAATCTCTATGCCAGAGCTTTTATGGGAGATAAAGCGGCTGAAAGCCTGCGAATTTTCTCGGAGAACTTCTGTCTTCCAAATAGTTTCCACGTCAATGGAGAACAGCATGATAAAGGCTATTCAAAAATGAAATACCGTCCTTTTACGTTGGAGGGCAACTTTGCCTTTGCAGCCGGCGTTCAGGAAATGCTTATTCAGAGTCATACAGGAATTATTCGAATCTTTCCGGCTATTCCTGCCGCATGGAGGGATCTATCCTTTTCGACTCTGCGTGCTGCTGGTGCATTCCTGGTCTCCGCAGTTCAAAAAGATGGCAAAGTGAAGAGCGTAGAAATTATTTCCGAAAAAGGAGGACCCTGTAAACTTAAAAATCCTTTTGGTGATTCAACTTACAAAGTTAAATACAGCTGGATAGGTTCCCTAAAATCGGATAATGATATCATAACCATCGAATTTCCTAAGAACGGCAAAATTTTGCTTACACAATAGCATCTTCGGATTATCCAGCTAATCCATAAGGTTAACTTTTACCTTGTTAAAAGTTAAGTTACTTTTTCTGAAATAAAAGTTGGCTTGTTAAAAGTCCGGAGAACCTTATTGAAAGGTTAGAGTACTTTCTTATAAGTACAAAGTGTCTTTGTAATAAGGAATGCGATCTTAAGCTTCCTCCAAATATGTCTTACCTAAAATCCTTTTCCCAACTTTACTAAAAGCCCAGGGATAATAGAGGCTTAAGGTGAGTATTGTCAAAAGTACCTGTCCCCAAATAAATAAAAAATCATTTAACCCGACTTTATCAAATCCGAAAACGAGTCTTCTGTCCGAATTGGTAAGAACTGTTTTGTCAGTGAAGTATTTGTATAACCTAAGCCATGCCATTGGCAGATATATCCCTAATGTAATAATAATCAGGACAAATTCACCTAAAATTTTAGCACATGAACTCCGGAAATTAGTCTCCCATGACATATTAAAATCCTTATAGTCAATGTTAACCATCCATTTATATATTAGGTAGATATACGGAATCAAAATAATAAATGTGACCAGTTGCTGAATAATATATGCACTTTTCATATTCTCCGGATCATGGATGATAGACCTTCCTGCAACAATTGATATAACAATTACAGGTATCATCACGGTGAGTAACATAATGACGAAAAGTTTTCCACCCTTTCCCTGAAATTTAAACTCCTGTGAGTCAAAGCTTGAATTATTAATATAGTATCGGTGTAAGTTTCTGATGAACCATGCAAAGTATATACCCAAGGTAATAATGCTCAAAAAAAGTCCTAATAAGACTGTTCCGAAATATTTACCAAATGTTCCTTTAAAGACAACAGATTTATCTTTAAAAGAAACACTCTCAATCGCCATTTTTGTAAGATAAAATGTCACAACGAAAGCAATTATTATAAGCAAAAGAAGTAATGGAAAAATGAACAATTGAGGCTTTGTCCCTGGTTGAACATTATTCATTTGAATTATTAAAGTCACATAAGGAGCCCAAAATGCAATCAGGAACAATAACCAGATTGGCAAAAGTTTTTTACCTGTTAAATTGAAATCAAAGTAATTTTTCATAGTTTCAAAATTAGTAAAATAAATACCTTAAAGTCGAAGAAAACCAACTTTAATTTTAATTCTTTTACAATATCAATTTATGATTGTTTCAGACTCGTAATTGAAAGGGGTATATGATTGATTCATTTAAGAATTGGGAAATTCCTCCTTAATCAGATGCTTTTCAAACAGGACTAAATCATCTGATTTTAATTAAAATTAATAAATTTATGATTAGTATATATTATTTTTGGGCAATCTTAATCTAAAATTTAACTATGAAGTCGAATAGAATAATTTTTATTTACACATATTCATTGTGCCTGATTTTATTTGTTTTTAGTGGTTGTTCGAAAAAAGATGTCACTCCAATTAATTTCGGACCCACGGTAACTGATGTCGATGGAAATGTTTATCATTCAGTTAAAATTGGTACACAAGTATGGATGGTAGAGAACCTAAGAACCACAAAATACAGCAATGGTGATTTAATTGGAACCCAGGCTGCACCTGAATCAAGCTGGCAAACTACTCCAAAATATCAATGGATATATAATGGAAATGAGAGCAGTGCTGCCACTTATGGAAGATTATATACCTGGTTTGCTGCGACTGACATCCGTAAAATAGCTCCAACAGGTTGGCATGTCCCTAATTCAAGAGAGTGGATGACATTGATAAACTTTCTTGGAGGTGCTAATGTTGCAGGGGGTCAACTAAAGGCCAAGGGGGAAACCCTTTGGAAATCGCCTAATTCGGATGCTACCAATTTTTCTGGTTTTACCGCGTTACCTGGTGGATTTTGGAATGGAGCCGCCACCCAAATTGGAGAATCAGCAAATTGGTGGAGTGTTGCTTCATCATTATATGTTAATAATAGAGGGGATTTTTTTAATGTTAACAAAGATACCGGAGAAGTTTTAATTTGGGATTTCGCGATGGATGCAGGGATGTCCATTCGTTGTGTACAGGATTAATTAAAATTATTCCCTGGAAGATTGATTTCAATATTCTTGAATTGATCGATATTTTCGATATTTCATAAGAATTAAGCATAAAATAGAGTACATCTGAAAATTCGTAGTACTCCCTCTTATTCAGCTTTCTCCAGTACAATCACCCAATCCTGAGGTGCCGGAAGACGTGACAAATGGTATTCGCCATCGGTTACTATCGTTACCATCGGGATGGAAGCTGCCGGCCTGACATTTGGGTTTTCATTCATAATTAACCTTTGCAGGTGATGATGTTTTTTGAAGGCTTCATGCTTAACAATACCCACCA
>CAINLJ010000050.1 GCA_903850335.1 uncultured Bacteroidia bacterium
ACCTACAACGGTAATCAGCTCAGTCAGATCAATACATTTTCCCCCTACACGTACGACAGGAACGGCAATGCGACACTGGATGGTTTGCGAGGGTTTACAATTGCTTACAATAGTTTAAATTTGCCCAAAAGTATTACAAGCGGAACCGATAATATTGCTTATATTTACTCCGCCGCGGGTGCTAAACTTGCAAAAAAGAAAAGTGATGGTACATATTTGTATTATACCGGGAATATGGTGTACAATAATGCCAAAACGCTGAACTATTTGTTGTTTGAGGAGGGGCTGGTGAACAAGTCGACCGGAGGGTACACCTACGAGTATCACCTGAAGGATCATCTTGGCAATACGCGCGTCTCCTTTCAGCCAAGTGGCAGTACACCGGCGGTCACACAGGTAGCAGAATATTACCCGTTTGGAAGCAGTTATCTGCCGTTTACCCCTGCGGGGACAAATAAGTACCTTTACAACGGGAAGGAGAAACAGGATGATTTACTGGGGACTGGAAGTACTGCATTGGATTGGTATGATTATGGGGCAAGGTTTTATGATCCAATGGTAGGGAGGTGGCACAGTGTGGATCCACTTGCTGAAAAGAATAGACGATGGAGTCCATATGTTTACTGCGCAGATAACCCAATACGATTTATTGACCCTGAGGGTATGATTTGGGAAGACCCCAAAGATGCTGAAAGATTAAATAAATCTGTAAATAATAGGATTGAAAGCATAAATAAAAACAACACTCAAATACTGGCTCAAATAGATAAAGGTGGGCTTAGTGAAAAAAAACTTGCTAAACTACAAGACAAATTAGCTGACAACAACACGAAATTAGACTTGTTAAACCAATCATTATCAGATATTAGATCCATTGGAGAGGCAAAAGAAACTTACACTCTTTCAGGGCCAAGTCATAATGATGGAACGCACGGAGTTGTTAAAAATGATAAAGGTGTAATCCAAATTGAGGGTAGTAATACAGGGTTGCATTTACACGAGATTCGACATGTAGGGCAGTCTATTGATGCTGGAGGCGTTAAATTTAACAAAAATGGACAACTATTGAATGCCGCTGCCACTCTTTCAAGTGCGAGAAACAACGAAGTAAATGCTTATCAGGTTCAATATTCGTTTGACGGCTCTTATCCAGCAGGAGCAAGTTCATTAAATGATATTAATACCCAATCCCTAATGGAAATTAAAACCGATGATGGGAGATTTGTTTACGAACAATTAAAGGATAAGAAATGAAAAAGTTGTTAATACTATCGGTAGCAGCGTTTCAGTTAATTGGCTGCATTTCAATGAAAGGTCAAAAATTAGGAAATCAAGATATTTTAGGTATATATAAACAACAGAAAAGTACCGAGAAAATTGAATTTCGGTATGACGAGACTTATACTTTGTTTAATCCTGAATCATTATTTACTCCAGTATTTGAACAGTGTGAATACGCCTCGAAGGGTAAATGGTCGGTTATATCGGGTGATGTGCTTGAAATTACCAGTGAGGATAACTCTTTAAAACAAAATGGATTTGATTATGAAATCAAAAAAGAAAATAAATTATCACAAGACAGCTTGTATATCCAAGTGATTTTTCCAGCGGAGTTTCATCCTGTAAAGCTAAATTTTGGTTTTAACTACAATAAATCCATTATAACCGAAAAAACATTAATTGCTATACCTAAATTGAAGTATCTCAATAGAATAAGTGCAATTAATTCAATTAGGTTTACATTAGATGCAAATGTATCTGGAACAACAATTTATAGAAGCAGGGTAATGTTTAATATTTTCGAAGAATACTTTGATACTGAAAAGTATAATTCTTTAACTATTTCACTTCCCAATTTTAATAGGTGCTTTTTTGAGTTTGAACCTTTCAATAAAGAATTGATATATATTAAAGATAAGAATCAAATATTCTGGCAGGGTGAAATTTGGAAAAAATAGTCCTCGAAATAAAGCAATGTTCTTTTGAAGGTATCCTCCAGGCTCAGTTAAAGTTCGAAGCAATAAGCGGCATTTGTAACGGTGCTTGGGACATAGTTGGTTTTGTAGACCGGTATTCAGGAGAAATAGCATTAAGGCCTGTCAATTTGGAAGTTACTGGGCCTTTTTGTCTGCGGAGCATGGCAAATAAATTGTCGGTGCTAGATCTTTATTGGTTTGTTTTTGCCAACCATTAGCCAATTGCAAGGGTGTCCATCGTGAGGTGGAATTTGAAGGAAGCAGGAGGCAAAGTTCCGACCGGGCAAACGTGGCTAATTATACCTATACCTACAACGGTAATCAGCTCAGTCAGATCAATACATTTTCCCCCTACACGTACGACAGGAACGGCAATACGACCATGGATGGTTTGCGAGGGTTTACAATTGCTTACAATAGTTTAAATTTGCCCAAAAGTATTACAAGCGGAACGGATAATATTGCCTATATTTACTCCGCCGCGGGTGCTAAACTTGCAAAAAAGAAAAGTGATGGTACATATTTGTATTATACCGGGAATATGGTGTACAATAATGCCAAAACGCTGAACTATTTGTTGTTTGAGGAGGGGCTGGTGAACAAGT
>CAINLJ010000051.1 GCA_903850335.1 uncultured Bacteroidia bacterium
ATTGTCTCAAATCAGACGGGATATTTTTTCGTTGCAGTCGAGTGTTTCAAAAATAATGAGCACAATCTTACGAAAAATGCAGGCCGAAGGGGTAGTTGAAAAAGATATATCTGTTTCAATGCGCGATGGACGGGCTGTGATCCCTGTTGTTTCGGCCAATAAACGAAAAATAAAAGGGATCATTCACGATGAATCAGCTACGGGTAAGACTGCATTTGTAGAACCAGAAGAGATAGTCGAAACAAATAACAGGATCAGAGAACTCGAATCGGCTGAAAGGCGAGAGATTGTAAGAATCCTCACGCGGTTTACGGATGACATTCGACCTTATGCCGATGATATTGCGTATTCATACGTGGTTATGGCACGGCTCGACTTTATCAGGGCAAAGGCAATATGGTCAATCGAAAGTAAATCGCTGAAACCTCTTCTGTCAAGAGAAATTGAACTCGACTGGATTTCTGCCCGCCACCCATTACTGGAGATTAACCTTGCACGTGAACAACGAAAAATAGTACCGCTAAATATCCGGCTTGATAAACAGGACCGGATCCTGCTCATTTCCGGACCAAACGCAGGGGGTAAGTCTGTTTGTCTGAAAACCGTGGGATTGTTACAGTACATGGTTCAGTGTGGTATCCCGGTCCCGGTGCAGGCTGATAGCCGGACAGGGATTTTCCGTTCTATTTTCATGGACATTGGGGACGATCAGTCGCTGGATAATGATTTGAGTACCTATAGTTCCCATCTTTACAATATGAAGTTTTTTGTAAAGAACTGTTCTCCTGATTCATTGGTGCTGATTGACGAATTCGGAACCGGAACAGAACCAATGCTTGGAGGTGCAATCGCCGAGGCTATCCTGAATAAAATTAACCAATTGGGTACGTTTGGCGTAATTACAACTCATTATACAAATCTGAAACATTTTGCCTCATCAGCCCCAGGAATAGCCAATGGTGCCATGATGTACGACTCACACCGGATGGAGCCCCTTTTCCAGCTTCAAAGTGGCGAACCCGGAAGTTCATTTGCCTTTGAAATAGCGCGAAAGATTGGTCTTCCTGAAGAAATTCTTCAGGATGCAACAATTAAAATTGGTGTCGATCATATTGATTTTGACAAACATCTGCGCGAGATTGTTCGTGATAAGCGATACTGGGAGAGCAAGCGGCAGAAAATCAGACAGGAGGAAAAACGTCTGGATGAGTTATCGGCCAACTATGAAACCGGTCTGGCTGAGACGAAAAAATTAAGAAAAGAGATACTCGATAAGGCTAAACGTGAAGCGGAAGAGATCGTTTCAAGTGCCAACAGGATTATTGAACGGACTATCCGGGACATTAAGGAGGCAGATGCAGAGAAAGAGCGAACTCAGGAGGCACGACAGAGGCTGGAGGAGTTTAAAGCTGAGATTTCCAAAACGGATGATGAAGATGACCGCATACTGAGGAAGATGGAAAAGTTAAAACGGCAAAAGGTCTTGCGAAGTGAACAACCTGTTAAAATTGAAGAAAAGAAAAAAGATCCCATAATTCCCAGAAAAGCTCCCGCAGAGATAGCAGTTGGAGGCTGGGTGCGGTTAATTGGACAAGATACAATCGGTGAAGTACTTGATATTAAATCAAATAAAATTACGATCGCGTTCGGGCACCTTCGTTCAGTTGTTAGCCGGAATAAACTGGAATCGGTCTCTCACAGCGAAATTAAGCGAGCCAGGGTTGAGAATAACACAATAGGTCGTATAAATCAGGAAATAGGCGAACGTAAACTTGCCTTTAAACCCAACATTGATGTCAGGGGCATGCGTGCGGAAGAGGCTTTGCAGAAGATCAGGGAATTTGTCGATGAGGCAATTATGGTCGATATGAATGAACTTCGGATCTTGCATGGGAAGGGAAACGGCATTCTGCGCGAACTGATTCAAAACTACCTCCGGGCCGAGCCGGCAGTCCGCAGTTGTCGGGATGAGCATGTACAATTTGGAGGTTCCGGGATTACAATTGTCGAGCTGGGGTAGGGAGGAGACGACTGGACGACTGAACGACTGGACGAAGGAACGACTAGTCACACAGTCTTTTAGCCGATTCACCGATCAGCCGAATAGCCGAATAGTCTACCAAGCCGAAAGGATGACAACAATTTTAAAAGCAATACCTACTTCTACAATAAATTTCCTTATCAAAATTTTGGCTACTTACGGAATTCGGGACACACCCCAATCTTAGTCCTGAACAGACGATACGCTTATACTTTCAGGATCGATTCAGTGATTAAAACAGATAATAAACAAAATATATTTTACGCTTTTTCATGATTTAAGGACACATAAGTTGGAAATCTCCACACCTGTTAAAATATGGCAATTACGGAACAAATATCATGTTTTATATAATATATTTTTTTGATATTTGAAATTCAAACTCAAACTGCCAATTAAATGAGAATCAAGTGTGCAGTGTGTTCAACTCTCATTGCCGAATTACTTTTATCTTCAAATTACAATTCTTTGAAAAGGGGATCTATTCTAAATTTTACTACTCTGAATAATCCTCTCAATTACAACAATGTTAACGCTTTAAGTTACCAGACATATAAAACTTTTGGGATGTCAGTTCGTACCACCAAGGATTAATTGCAATCCATTTTTTTGATAAAGTTTATGGTCGTTAATTTCAAAATTGTGGATTGGAATCTGCTAAACGGTTTACCAAAGGCAAAAAAATACATACTGCCTGATGTCAGGCATAAATAACAAGTGGAGTCCAGAAACCACTTAAAAACGGGGCGGTCCTGAAAAGCCTATGAATAGTTAACTTTAAAAATTAAACGAAATGAAAAAATTAGTTCTATTAATTGTATTATTAATTTCCTGGTCAATTAATTACGGTCAGGGAAACACTGAAACAGTCACCGATGTAGAAGGAAACGTATATAAAACTGTTAAAATTGGAACTCAAACATGGATGGCTGAAAACCTAAAAGTCACGAGACTTTCAAGTGGTGAAGCTTTATCTGAAGTTCAAAATAAGGATCTATGGGAGATGTACAATTATGCTGGTTATTGTTGGTATAACAACGATGTTTTTTTTAAAAACACATATGGTGCATTATACAATTTCATTGGTATAGACTTACAAAATAAACCTGAATACGGTAAACGATTAACTCCAAAAGGATGGCATGTACCATCTGATGAAGAATGGCAAGTACTAATTAATTATCTTGGCGGTGAAAAAATTGCTGCAGCTAAAATGAAAGAAGCAGGGACAGACCACTGGACTACCACAAATGCTGAAACAAAAAATGAAAGTGGATTTACTGCTCTACCTGGTGGATATAGAACAAATATTATGGGCATTGTTAAATATATGTCTGTTGGTGAATATGCAATGTTCTGGTCTTCTACTAAAAAGGATGGTAAGCATGTTTGGTCATATTGGATTAAAAAAGATACTAATGAAATATTAAAGTTCCCATGGTCTAAATATTGTGGACTTTCAATCAGATGTGTTAAAGATTAGAGTGTGCACAGAGGCTCGCACAGGATTCTAAGGCACTTTGCATTACTAACTGTTCAAGTGAACTATAATCCAGATTTCGGACCTCAGCAAACCACTATAAAATGATTAGCGTGTGACTGTCCAAATCCTGAATATTCACCAGCTCAAATTAGTTGGATAATGGTTACATATATTCTTGCTCTAATCCCGGGCCCTACTTCAATTCGGACCCGGAATTATTGGAATCAATCATTCCTATCCTGTTTCTAAAATGGGATTCAATAACCTGTTGAGTGTGTTTGCGGGAACACCAATGGTTGCATCGAAGATAATCCGTATGTAAAAGTTTTTTGTTATAAATATGGCTTCAAACGGTTTGTAAGCCTAGGCATGAGGTTTTTTTTATCAAAAGTGCTGTTGACATTGGATTTACGACGCAAAACCTTTAATTAATTCCATGAAAAGAATTGCAATCATATTGGCTGTAACATTTTCTTTTTGTTATTATCAAACAAATGGACAGATACCCACCCCAACCTTATCTTCTCCCGCGAATGGATCAACATTTGATGTGGGTTCAACAATTGGCTTTTTCTGGTCATATATTCCAAATATAACTTCGTACGATATTGAATTTGATACCGGGCAAAGTTTTGTCTTCACAAAGAACCTTTCATCGAGCAATTATTTTATAACGGCTGATGCAGCCAGTATTGGCACCCACACCTGGCGCGTGAGAGCTAAAAATGGCAATATTATTGGTCCATGGTCTGCATCAGGTACCTATACAATTAATCCACTGGCTGCACCAAGATTGTCTACACCTGCAAATGGCTCCTCCTTTGATATCGCGTCAACTATAGTCTTGTCCTGGAGCTATATACCTGGTACAACCAGCTATGATATTGAATTTGATGAGGGTACCACTTATTCAATCTTGAGTAATTCTTCAACAAATTTTTATTCCTGGAGAATTGAACCGGAAAGTGTCGGGACCCATACCTGGCGTGTCCGTGCCAGAAGTGAAACAATAACCGGATCCTGGTCAGATAAAGGTACCTATACAGTCAATCCGCCCGGGATTCCAATATTAGCCTTACCTGCTGATGGAACGGCATTTGATGTAGGTGCGACTTTACTCCTGTCGTGGAACTACATCCCCGGTGCAACCAGTTACGACATTGAATTTGATACAGGCAAGTCCTATTCAGATACAATCAATTCTTCAACATATATTATTTCAATTAGAATTGGATCCGAGAGTATTGGGACACATACCTGGCGTGTCCGTAGCAGAAGTGGAACTATAATTGGTTCCTGGTCATCCCCAAGATCTTATAAAGTCAACGGACTTGAGGCACCGACTTTATCCTCACCCTCAAATGGATCTGCATTCGATGTTGGTTCCATTAAAAACTTTTCCTGGAGTTCAGTTCCAGGTGCATTAGGATATGATATAGAATTTGATCCAGGCAAATCGTATGCAGAAATCATCCATTCGCCGATTAACTTTTTTACTTTAATGATTAAACCTGCCAGCATTGGTTCGCATACCTGGCATGTCAGGGCCAAAAATGGAACAGTTACAAGTTTATGGTCAACTTTGGGAAATTACACAGTCAATTCTCCGGGTATTCCAACATTAACATCACCTGCAAATGGAACAATACTTGAGATTAATTCAATTTCCAACTTCTCCTGGTCATCTATCCCTGGAGCAACATCCTATGAGATTGAATTTGATACAGGCCAAAGTTATGCAGATTTACGAGTTTCTTCGATCAATTTTCTACCTTTATTGATTAATGTGAATAGTGCTGGTTCACACACCTGGCGCGTTCGGGCCATCTGTGGGGCAACAACCGGCAACTGGTCAGATAAAGGTAGTTATACTGTTACACAAACAGGTTCAATTCTTCAGGTACAAGTTTTGAATATTGATACACCATCACCAATTCCCGGTGCGAATGGCCTGATAAAATTCTTTGACAGTAAAAATACGTTGCTTGACCAACAACCTACGGTAGATGGAACGGCTATTTTTAGGGGATTACCCGTAGGTAGTGGATACTATTATCAGGTATTTTATAATCCAAGCAATCTATCGGATCCATTTGGCCAAGAATATTGGGGTTCACAGACTGGAATTAAAATAAGTTCAAATCCGATCGTTAGTATCTTTAAAAGGGATCAACCTTATTGCGGGACAATAAAATTGTATAAGGGAGACCTGGAAGTTACAGGTCAATCGATAGCTCCGAATACTGAAATTAGGATTGTTCAGGAGATAATCAATCCTTCAAATATTGTTCGGCAAGCAAGAGCAAAGATTCAATTAGCTGTTAATTCCCAGACAGTGAATTTTTTAACAGAAACTAGTTTTAATTCAATACCAGCTAATGGAAAAATTACTCAGGAATGGAAATTAACGCCTAACACCATAGGTGCATATTTTGTTTCCGGCGGTGTCGAAACTAAAATAAATGGAAAGCTTATCATCACTGATGGACAGAGTAGGCTGCATGATGCGTTATTTAAAATAAGAAAAGCGGGTGATAAAATAACAAAATATTACGCAATTATTGTTGGTAATGGATTGGATGCCAATGATTTTCGAGCTAATTTGCTTACTCGCTCAAACACTGAATATCTCATATCAACTCTTTTGAATAATCCTGGTTTGTGGTCGGCAGATAGAGTAGTAACTTTAGTAAATGAGCAGGTCAGTATGGCTACAATTGAAAATTCTTTCATGGAAATTTCAAAAATAATTGATGACGATGATTTCTTACTCTTCTATTATACAGGTCATGGTCATCCATTAGGATTAGTTTTATATGGTAATTACGCGTTTCCACCAGAGTATCTTATGTTATATTTGAAGAACTATCTTCCTGAAATGACTAAGGCTGTAATATCTTTGGATGCATGTAGTTCAGGAATTTTTACCGACTATTTGAAAACAAAAGCACGAATAAATCAGGCAAGATTAAATACTGCAATAATAGCTGCAACGGCAATTAATGAGCAAACCCCTCAGTTAGGTTTTGATGGAATAAATGAGATTACGCATTCGCCATATACCTATTTGTTTTGTCAGGCCATAAGGGGCGTCGCCGATACTAA
Organism: uncultured Bacteroidia bacterium; assembly: GCA_903850335.1. GTDB lineage: Bacteria > Bacteroidota > Bacteroidia > Bacteroidales > Prolixibacteraceae > JAAFHB01. The sequence continues at coordinate 6,630 of CAINLJ010000051.1, forward strand.
TTATGATGGTCTTGTTACTGTCCAGGAAACCTTTAATTACTTAGCACCAGCATTAAGTAATGCAAATTGGGTGTCTAATTTTATTAATGGATCTTTAACCCCGCAATTTGCATTCACAGCCGGGGCAAATAATATTGTATTAAATTTAGGAATAATGATGCCTCCGAATGCCCCAATTGTTTATTCATCCTATCCAACAGGATTGACATCAAATGGAGTATCAAGCGGAGGAACAATTACTTTAGGTGCCAATATGCCCAAATCCGCAACAATAGGGAACAGTATTAACATGAATGCGGCATCTTCTATTCTGGCAAAGGGCGTTTGTTGGAGTACCTCAGCAAACCCTACCGTTGATTTATTGACAAAGACCGTCGATAATGCCGACACATTGAATTATTCAAGCAATATTACAGGATTGATACCCGGCACTACCTACCACCTAAGGGCGTATGCCACAACCAGTACCGGAACCTATTACGGTGAAGATCTTGAGTTCACTACCTATCAGACCAATACTGCACCAATTATTTCAACGGATAATACTTCTTCCACTGAATTAACAAATACGATCTGCCAAAGTACCATTCTTTTCAATGGGGATTCAGAAATTACTTTAAAAGGCTTTTGCTGGGGTACTTCTGAAAACCCAACTATCGACGATGAATTTATTCCAATCGAAGGTGTTGGAACAGGGACCTTTTCTGGCACAATAACCGGATTATCGGAAGGGACAACCTATCACGTCCGGGCTTTTGCAACCAATAATAATGGAACATCATATGGGCAGGATGTTGTGTTCAAAACGAATACATCAGTTGAGTTGCCTACAATTACTTCTAATCCAATCACTACAATAGAAGGAACTACTGCCAATTGTGGTGGGACAATTCTCGCCGACGGGGGGGCACCTATTCTTGAAAAAGGGGTTTGCTGGAACACTGATCCTAATCCCACAGCCGATTTGATTACAAGAACAATTTATGGGACTGGCATTGGCAAATTTACAAGTACTATTTATGGATTATCAGGAGGTACCACCTACTATGTGCGGGCATATGCGACGAACAATATCGGGACGTCCTACGGTAATGAAGTAAGTTTTAAAACAGCTGCAGTTCCGCCGAGTTTAACTACAACTGATATTTCTGCAATCACCTCATTATCTGCTACTACTGGAGGAATCATTACTGCAGACGGAGGTGCTGCAATAACACAAAGAGGTGTTTGCTGGAGTACAGCCAGTGATCCAACCATAAATAATTCGAAAAGTTCCGATGGCTTAGGAATTGGAACTTTTATAAGCAATATAACTGGAATAGTTCCTGGATCAAAATACTATGTCAGATCCTATGCAACAAACAGTGCAGGAACAGATTATGGTCAAAATGTGTCGTTTAATACTCTTCCATTATCTCCTACGATAGGAATAATTACTCAGCCAACATGCACTCAGTCTAATGGAAGTGTCCTTTTAAATGGCTTGCCGGCCTCAGGATCATGGACGTTAACAAGAACTCCGGGAGGTACAACCACGACAGGGACCGGTACCGAAACAACCCTGACAGGAATTGACACCGGAACTTATACTTACACTTTAACCGATGTTTGGGGAAGTACATCGGTTGCATCAGAAAATGTGGTTATCAACCCACAACCTGTAACTCCTGCGACACCTGTTATCACAATGAATGGAACTACCTTGCATTCAAATTCCGCAAATGGTAATCAATGGTATAATTCTACTGGCGCATTGGCTGGTGAAACGAATCAGGATTTTTCCCCGAAATCGACAGGAGATTACTATGTGGTTGTGACTCTTAATGGCTGCTCTTCAGAGAAATCCATAATAAATATTGTTACTGGTTCAGTTCAGTTCGATTATATCAAAAAGATAACGGTATATCCTAATCCCGTTTCAGATGATCTGACCATTGAGTACTCAGGTAATTTTGAGGCGGTTAAATTTAAAATTGTAAACCTGACAGGGCAAGTTATTTATGATGGGAAATTACTTGATAAAACCATTGTAAATATCTCTTCCTTCACACCTGGACTTTACTTTATTAAATTTGATGTTGGGAAGACTTACGAGTTCAGGAAAGTGATCAAAAACTAGAACTATATGAAAATTACCTAGTCAATATTAAGATGAATAGCGAAACTTTAAAAATGTTTTCCTTTTATCTCCACTACTGATCGGTAGAATAATCGCTGCTTTGAACTCAGTAGAGATTAATGATGCTTTTGAAATATTTATAGAAAGTTTCTTACCACTGAACAACACAAAGAAGACGCAGAAAATTCGGAATCCCTGGTTCACATTTTTTCAAAATTGATGTGTGAAAAGTAAGTTATGTTTACATATTAACGCTATTTTTACTGTTATTAAGAAAATAGATTTACCATGTACAGAATTGGAAAATGAAGATTAAGGGCGTTATAATTTTAGTATTTTTTTTATGTTTTACGTTTGGTAGTTCTATTGCCGGAAATATCTATCCTGTTAAAGAAAATCAAAGTCTAAAAGATGACACATTAAAGGTAATTTCTTTAAGTAATTTATGCTGGGATTACAGGTTCCGTTCTCCTGATTCTGCCTTTATATTTGGAAATCAAGCTCTTAGATTAGCTAAAGAATTAAAATACCCCAAAGGTGTAGCACAGGCATTAAATGATCTGGGTATTCTGTTTATTGATAAAGCCGATTACCGAAAGGCAACCGACTTCCTGAAAGAATCGATG